>CANDKY010000001.1 GCA_947385425.1 uncultured Lachnospiraceae bacterium
GTCTGCCGCTGAGCGAAAGCGCGTCCGGATGAGATATGTGGTCTGCGGCGCTCTGCAGCCGGGGCATACTGTAAATTTAACCGGTGTGCAGTATAATATACGGTTCCGGACATATTCGGATTGGAAGGGTGTGGTATCAGGATGGGAGAAAATAAAAATGTTGTAAGGGGATATTATTTCGGTACTGCGGAAGATGCGGAGATAGCAAGGCAGGAGGTAAAAAAGATAGAATATTTGGAGCAGCATATGGATTATGGAAAAACGGAAAATATATTGCTGGTTTATCGGAAGGCAATAGAAAGCCGGGTTTTTCAGACTCCTGTGGGATGGGAATACCTCCGTTCTCTCCAGTCCAGGCTGCTGGAAAGTGAGAAACCGGGGGAGCCTGTCCCTCCTCTGGCATTATACACTGTTTTTGCCCATCGTGCAGGGGACGATATCCGTGTCCCGTCGCCGCGCCTGGCGGAAAAAAAGAAGAATGACTATAAAGGGAAATTCCTCATATCCGTACTGGTAAATCTGATATTGGCAGTTTCCGTCGGCGCAATGTTTGTTATTGCCCTGGCCAGCGATCAGCCTAACATATTAAATTATGAGAGGGCGTTAGTTAATAAATATGCGGCGTGGGAGCAGGAATTGACAGAAAGGGAGAAGCAAATCAGAGAGCAGGAGAGAAATGGAACGGCGGAATAAATAAAAAGGAGCAGGGATTATGGACAGGCTGAAAATTTTAGTGGTGGATGATGAGAGCCGGATGCGGAAGCTGGTCAGGGATTTTCTTGTCAAGAGTAATTATGAAGTGGTGGAGGCGGAAGACGGAAGCGCTGCCTTGGATATTTTTTTCGGGCAGAAGGATATAGCGCTGGTTATTTTGGATGTCATGATGCCCAAGGTGGACGGGTGGGAGGTCTGCCGGGAAATCAGGAGCTATTCTAAAGTACCTATTATTATGCTGACAGCCAAAGCGGATGAGCGGGATGAACTGCAGGGCTTCCAGCTTGGGGTTGACGAATATATATCGAAGCCTTTCAGCCCGAAAATCCTTGTGGCAAGGGTAGAGGCCATTTTGCGCCGTACCAGCCAGGTAAGCAGCGAGGAAATCATTGAGGCGGGCGGAATCCAGTTGAATAAGGCGGCGCATTTGGTGCTTATTGACAACAGGCAGATTGATCTGAGCTACAAAGAGTTTGAATTGTTGTCCTATTTCATGGAAAATAAGGGAATAGCTCTTTCCAGGGAAAAGATTTTGAATAATGTATGGAATTATGATTATTTTGGCGATGCCAGGACTATCGATACCCATGTGAAGAAGCTTCGGAGTAAAATGGGGGAGAAGGGGGACCTGATTAAGACGATATGGGGGATGGGGTATAAATTTGAAGTGAACGGCTAGAGCTTCATCCGGGAATGATTTTTCAAACACGCTCTAGACGGATAAAGTTATGGATGAAGATTATTATATCCTGACGCTGGCGGCTCTGGCGAAGGAATTAAAGGGCAGGGGCGGCGGATTTATCCGGCTACCGGGGATTTAACATTGTAGCGGATATCGGCAACGGCACAATGAAAGTTATCTTCATCATTGTTAGCGCCCATTGCTCTGTGTGGTTTTTATTCCTACAACGGCATGGAATTTACGGAAGTGTTCGCCCGGTACATGCGGAGTATTTTCAGAAATAAGGCACTGGTTTTCAAATCCAGAGCCCACAGGGAAATGTGGGAAGAAATCCGTGCGAGGGAAGAAGCGTAGAAGCGGGCGGCAGTAAGGAAAGCAAAAGAGGAACGGAAGCAGATGCGGAAAGAAAGGATAAAAACTGGCTGAAAAGAACAATAAAAAAGAAATGATAAATTGACATTTTACCATAGGAATATAAAGGGAAATGTGCTATGCTTATAGAAAAGGATTCGAAAGAGGAAGGTGCATATGCTGATGTGTAAAGACAAAGCGTGGGATTATGCCATAGGGATGCTGAAAGTGGACGGGTTGCAGCCAACGCGGGAAATGATGGAACTGATAGAGAAAGAAAAGCGGGGCGAGATTACCATGGAAGGGATCAGAGCGGAGCTGGATAAAAGGTACAAATCCGGGGCAGCATTATTTTAGGATGAAAGAAACCCAGGAGAATGAACTTCTAAGTTTGGTTAAATATGTTTCCTGTCATAAGAATAAGAAATTGATTATGAATTCCCGTGTGACAATCTTTCAGCAGGCCAAGGAACGTGTGATTGAATTCAGGCAGTTTGCAGAAGATGAAAAATTTAAAATCAAAATATTGGACATGGGAAAGTTATCCCTTTTAGACAAGGGAAGAATTTTTCACAACCACATCTATTTTAAGGGTTTGCCAGAGGCTTATTATCAGGATATACTAAAAGAATATCATTATGGGGAAATTGTTAAGCACGCTAATTATACGCCGCGTATCATGGAATTTGTTACGCGGGAATACAATTTTAAAAACGTTTCCAGTGACCATTATTATGAATATGTACTTCGGTGTCTGGATAATCCGACAGAAATATGGCAGGATGAGTTTTCAGAAAAGCTGCAGCAGGAGGGCAGGATTTTTTTAACGACCTTATATTCATTGACGGATACCAGTATAGATGAAGATATACTTAAGCGTGCATTTAATTACAGATTAAGCCAAAACACTCTTGTGGATACAAGCGGGAACGTATGGGAGGATGTTTCTGAAATGATTGAAGAACTTCCGCAGGATATTCTAAATAAAATTAGAATTTCAAAAAGTAATGTGAAGGTAGAAAAATCGGATGTTGAGGGGTATATAGAAAGTTACTTGGAGCCATCAGTGCCTGAATATGACCATCATCAGACGGATTATGATTATGGGGTTATTGGGGAGATGGACATATTGGATTGTATTTTTAAATAGGCATTACAAGTTTATTTCGACAGGGATTTAATGGCTGTATAGAAAATTTTATGAATTCGGTAATTATTAATTACCGAATTGGAAAAGGAGATATTTGAAATGCAGGATATGAAAAACAATGATAAATTTTATAGCCGAGTTGTGGAATTATTCCGGGATGCAAAATGTAAAATGAGCATGTCGGTAAACATGACTATGGTTTATTCTTATTATGAAGCTGGGCGGATGATTATAGATGAAGAACAAAACGGCAGTGAGCGTGCTGCTTATGGGAAATATATTCTTCAGGAGTTATCCAGGCGACTTACAGAAGAGTTTGGCAGGGGATTTTCCTATGAAAATTTAAAACTTATGCGTCGCTTTTATATGATATATTCAAAAGATGTGATTTCAGATGCGGCTTTTTTGCATTCGGAGCAGCTTCCAATGACTGTCGAGGGTAGGCGGTTTTACTTAAGCTGGTCACATTATCTTATTCTGATGCGTATAAATAATGTAGAAGAACGTCATTTCTATGAAATAGAAGCATACCGGAATGGATGGAGTAAAGATGAACTTGGCCGGCAATATGGAAGTTCTTTGTATGAAAGGCTTGCATTAAGCAGGGAGAAAGAGGAGGTAATGCGCCTTGCTTTGGAAGGACAGCAGATCGAAAAGCCGGATGATATTTTTAAGGATCCCTATGTTCTGGAATTTACCGGATTACCGGAAGAACCTGTTTATTCAGAAACCGATCTGGAAAAGCGCCTGATAGACAATCTGCAGATGTATGTCAACTATTACGACAGAAAAGTAAAGCTTGAGGATGAAAACCCAACGATAGGAATCATTATCTGTAAGGATAAGAAAGACGCAGTGGTAGAAATGACTTTACCAGAAGACAATAATCAGATATTTGCGAGCAAATACCAAACGGTGCTTCCAAGCAAAGAAGAACTGCAGCAGTTAATGAATGAGAAAGAATAAATATGTGGTATAGAAAAAAGGATATTATTGAAAGGCACTATAGAAGCTAATCTTGTAGTGTCGTTTTTCTTTTTATAAATCAAGAAAACTTTTTAGATTTTGCTCGACAAAAGCAGAGATCATAGGGCTTACGTGGTCGGATATTGACATGAAAAATAAGCAGGTCAGCATCAACCATCAGCTTATCTACAGGAATCTGGGAGAAGGGAGCAGGTTCTGTGTTACAGATCCCAAGACCAATGTCATTAACTTAAGCTTCCCGGGGTGCTGCAGACCATATATCTCAATCCGGACCATCGAAAGACGCCGGCACTTAGGCGCCGTGTTTTGGCGCCTTAGTACCGTTGCGTCTGCCGTGAGCGGAAGCGCGTCCGGATGAGATATGTGGTTTGCGGCACCCCGGGAAGCTTAAGTTAATGACATTGGATCCCAAGACCGAGGCAGGCGCAAGGGATATTCCCATGACAGCCAGTGTCAGAGAGGCTTTTGAAAAGCAGCGGGAATACCAGTTTATGATGGGAATTGACAGGGATTATGCAGTGGACGGTATGAAAAGCTTTATTTTCACCAGCAAGAACGGACGCCCCATGCAGCCCAGCGCAGTCAACGACGTGCTTTACAATATCGTGGATGCCTATAATAAGCAGGAAGCGTCCACTATGGAAGTTTATAATCATATCACGGAATATGCGAGAATAGAAAAGGAAATATTAAAGATGGAAGACCTGATGGCGATATAAGCCATAAGATGTTATCTGATGAAATCGGATACGAAGCCGTACCCCGGAAGGTCCGCCATGCACCTCGTGAACAGGTTCACTCGGTCACGGCTATTGTCGTATCGTCTTATATTGTCATACAGCCATTCGTGAGCAAGCTCCCGATGTCTGATGGCAATATAATCCGGCATGGCTCATAGTTAACGTACAAATGGGGTATGAATGGGGTATAGCACCCGTTATTTGGCATTTCACAGAGATTTAAGAACCAGCAAACCCGCATAAACACTGGGTTTGCAAAAATTTACTGAAAATATTAGCACTCACCTCTTGACAGTGCTAATAAACGGTGTTATATTCTTTGTAGAACAAGCGAAAAAATCCGGAAGCGAATAGGGAAAACAAAAGCAGTAACAGTAATATTCGGAACAGCTTGGGGAAATTATAGGATTAATACACCATCCGGCCCCAAATTAGAATCGTGGTCTGGATGGAGCACCTGGATAAAGAGGAGGCGGTGATATGAATATATCGAAATTCACGCAAAAATCCATGCAGGCAGTAGAAAAATGCGAGAAACTTGCATATGAATACGGCAATCAGGAGATCGAGCAGGAGCATCTGCTTTACAGCCTGCTCACGATAGAGGACAGCCTTATTTTAAAATTGATCGAGAAAATGGAAATCCAGAAGGAGCATTTCGTGGACCGCGCGGAAAATGCGTTGGGCAGGAGGGTAAAGGTACAGGGCGGTCAGGTCTATGTAGGGAAGGATTTGAACAAAGTACTGGTCAGTGCGGAGGATGAGGCGAAACAGTTAGGCGACGAATATGTATCGGTAGAGCATTTGTTTTTGTCCATGCTGAAGTACCCGAACAAAGAGCTAAAGGAGATTTTCCGGGAATACGGCATTACCCGTGAAAGGTTCCTGCAGGCGCTCTCCACCGTCAGGGGAAACCAGAGGGTGACCTCCGATAACCCGGAAGCGACTTATGATACCCTGGAAAAGTACGGCCAGGAACTGGTGGAGAAAGCGAGGAACCAGAAGCTGGATCCGGTGATTGGCAGGGATAATGAGATCCGCAACGTAATCCGTATATTGTCGAGGAAGACGAAGAATAATCCTGTGCTGATCGGGGAGCCCGGCGTGGGCAAGACAGCGGTGGTGGAAGGGCTTGCACAGCGTATCGTGCGCGGGGATGTGCCCCAGGGCCTGAAGGATAAGAAAATTTTTGCCCTGGATATGGGGGCGCTTGTGGCGGGTGCAAAGTACCGGGGCGAGTTTGAAGAACGCCTGAAAGCGGTGCTGGAGGACGTGAAAAACAGTGACGGGCAGATTATCCTGTTTATCGACGAACTGCATACTATAGTGGGTGCGGGCAAGACCGACGGCGCCCTGGATGCAGGGAATATGCTCAAACCTATGCTGGCAAGGGGGGAACTGCACTGCATCGGCGCTACCACGCTGGATGAATACCGCCAGTATATTGAAAAGGACGCCGCTTTGGAGCGGAGGTTCCAGCCTGTTCTGGTGGAAGAGCCGACCGTTGAGGATACCATTTCCATTCTGAGAGGGCTGAAGGAGCGGTACGAGGTATACCACGGGGTGAAAATCATGGACAATGCGCTGGTCAGCGCGGCAACTTTGTCCAACCGTTATATTTCCGACCGTTTCCTTCCGGATAAAGCGATTGACCTGGTGGATGAAGCGTGCGCGCTGATCAAGACGGAGCTGGACTCCATGCCGACGGAACTGGATGAACTGCAGCGTAAAATTATGCAGATGGAGATAGAGGAGGCCGCTCTTAAGAAAGAGGACGACCGTCTGAGCCGGGAAAGGCTGGCCGCATTGCAGAAGGAGCTGGCGGAGCACAAAGAAGAGTTCAATAACCGCAAGGCGCAGTGGGACAATGAGAAAGCTTCGGTGGATAAGCTGTCTAAGATGCGGGAACAGATCGATGCCATCAACAGCGAAATACAGATAGCCCAGCGCGAAGGGGATTTGGAGAAGGCGGCGGAGCTTAGCTACGGGAAGCTTCCGGCTTTGAAGAAACAGTTGGAGCTGGAGGAAGAGAAAGTGCGCGGCGGGGATTTGTCGCTGGTGCATGAAAGCGTGAGCGATGAGGAGATCGCCAGGATTATTTCCAGATGGACCGGGATCCCGGTGGCGAAGCTGACGGAGAGCGAGCGGAATAAGACGCTGCACCTGGATGAAGAACTTCACAAACGGGTGATTGGGCAGGATGAGGGTGTGGAGAAGGTGACAGAGGCTATCATCCGCTCAAAAGCAGGGATTAAAGACCCTACCAAACCTATCGGCTCGTTCCTGTTTTTGGGCCCTACCGGCGTGGGGAAAACAGAACTGGCAAAAGCGCTGGCGGCATCCTTATTTGATGATGAAAACAATATGGTGCGCATTGATATGAGCGAGTATATGGAGAAGTATTCCGTTTCCAGGCTGATTGGGGCGCCTCCCGGATATGTGGGTTACGAAGAGGGCGGGCAGCTTACGGAGGCCGTGCGCAGGAAGCCGTATTCGGTAGTGCTCTTTGACGAGATTGAGAAAGCCCATCCCGATGTGTTCAATGTACTGCTGCAGGTATTGGACGACGGGCGGGTGACAGATTCCCAGGGCCGTACTGTGGACTTTAAGAATACTATCCTTATTATGACATCCAATATAGGGGCAGGGTATCTGCTGGAAGGGATAGAAGCGGACGGGAGTATCAGGGAAGAAGCGGAAAAACATGTGATGGAGGAACTGCGCGCCCATTTCAGGCCGGAATTTCTGAACCGCCTGGATGAGACGATTTTGTTTAAGCCGCTGACGAAAGAAAACATCGGCGGGATTATCCATCTGATTGTCGCAGACCTGAATAAACGCCTGGCGGACAGGGAACTGCGCATAGCGCTTTCCCCGGAGGCGGAAACCTTTATCGTTGACAATGCTTACGATCCGGTTTACGGCGCAAGGCCGTTGAAACGGTATATACAAAAGTATGTGGAAACCCTGTCGGCAAGGCTGATTCTTGCCGATGAAGTAAGTGCGAAAGATGTAATTGAAATCGTCCTGGAAAACGGGCGGTTGGCGGCCAGACGCCAAACTGCCTGAAAACGGGAAGCCAACGGCAAAGGATGATGCAGAGCCGGAATAAAAAAACAGCATCCCCCCGGAAGAGCCCCAGGGGAAAAGCTGGCCATGCATTAGGGACAGCTTTTTTCCTGTCGGATAAAGGGTTCTGGAGGGGGGATGAGGAACTGGAATAAAACTGGAGGAGAGATATGATACCGAAAGATCCCGTAATGCTGCTTAGTTTTGTGAACCTGAAACTCCGGGATTACTATGGCAGCCTGGAACAGATGTGTGAGGAAATGGATATAGACTGCAGCGAAATAGAAAGGAAACTGGCTTCCATCGATTATCGCTATGATAAGGAAAAGAACCGGTTTGTCTGAGAAGACGCATAAAGTAAAGTATCGCGCAGGAAAAGGGCATTCCGCGGTGCGAGAAGGTTTCACCGCGGCTCACAATAGGATAAAGTATACAGGCGGCGGGGTTATGGCAGCAGGATGCAGAAATCCGTATAGCTCTCCCCGTCGCTTTTTACACTGATTTGCCCTTTATGGTTTTTTACAATAGATTCGGCAATGGAGAGCCCGAGGCCGTAGCCGCCGTATTGCCTGCTCCTGGAGCTGTCAATGCGGTAAAAACGTTCAAAAATATGTTTTTGGTCTTTTCCCCCGATCCCTTTTCCGGTATTGCGGACCAGAAGCTGTTTTTTTCCTGCCGTCCGGGTAAGGGATATGGTGATACATCCCTTTTCATCGGAATATTTGAACGCATTGTCTAAAAGGATCGTGGTAAGCTGTTTGATATTTTCTTCATTTCCGTATAAAGTCAGGCCGTCCGCAATTTCCTGGAAATAGTGTTTTTCATATTCATATGCCAGGCTTTCAAAAGAAAGGGCGGTCTTTCTGATTGTTTTGCTTAAATCAAAGTTTTGGAAGGTGTTTTTTCCGTTTCCTGCATCCAGGCGGGCTAAATCAAGAAGGCTGGTGATCAATATTTTCATCCGGCTGCTCTGTTCAAGGATATAATTCAGCCATTTATTATCGGGAAGGGTATTTCCCAGCACTTCTGCATTGGCTGTGATGATGGTTAAGGGCGTTTTTAATTCATGGGAGGCATCGGCAATAAATTGTTTCTGCCTGTCGAAGGCCAGTTTCACCGGTTTTGCAATCCACCGTGAGAGGAAAATAACCGGTATCAAAATGATCAGCATTCCGGCAAGCCCGACCCACAGGCATATTCTCCAGAGCTGCATGGACATTTCCCGTTCCGGCCCGTAATCCAGGAAATAAATGGAGGAGCCTTCTTCCGAAGGAATATACAGATACAGATAACCGGAAATTTGGCCCCTTTCTTTTTGTTTTTCCAAAACCGAATCAGCCAGGGCAGACAGGCTGTCTTCCGACAGGTTTGGATTATTGTTTGTGGATATTTTGATGGCTTCGCCTTCGCTGTTATATTGGACTGAAAAAATCCGCATATCGTTAAACCAGTCATTCGGCCTGCGGCCCTGCGGGAAACCCGGAGGTTTTTTTTCCGGGGCAAAGTTATCCCCGGTATGGGGCCTGGGGGTGTTTCTATTATCTCCGGTATACTTCGACAACAAATCAAAGCCCCTTTTCTGGCTGGCGGTTGTCATGGAAATATTCAGTATCAGCAGAATTAAAAAGAAGATAAAACCGATACATGACATAGTTATCAGAATGAACCGGCGCTGCAGTTTCTTAATCATAGTCTCCTCCACGTGCATAAAATTTTTCCAGTATTCCTTACACGCCCTGTGATTTTGGTTTTCCGTCCCCGGCGTTCCCTTCCAGTTGGTATCCTACGCCGCGGATTGTGCGGATTTGCGTGCTGGTTCCAAGAAACGCCATCTTTTGCCTGAGAAAGGAAATATAAACTTCAATATTATTGTATTCCGTGTCGCTGTCCAGTCCCCATATTTTTTCGGTAAGAAGGTTTTTTGGCATAATACGACCTGCGTTGTTTAAGAGCAGTTCCATAAGCCGGGATTCTTTTAAACCAAGCTTTAAGGAATCCGGGCCGCAGCAAAGTTCCATGGTGCTTTTGTCAAATGACAGGTCTCCGCAGGAAAGGGTTTCCTCATTGTACGCCGCGCTTCTTCTGGAAAGGGCGCGGATCCTGGCAAGCAGTTCGCCGGTGGAAAAGGGTTTTGCAAGATAATCGTCGCTGCCGGCATCCAAACCGGTAATAATATCGGAGACTTCGGATTTTGCCGTGAGGATAATTACCGGTGTTGTAATGTGTTCTTTGCGGAGGGTTTTCAGTACAGACAGCCCGTCCATGCCGGGAAGCATGATATCCAGCAGGATCAGGTCATAGATCCCGGAGCGGGCATATTCCAGCCCGCGGCTTCCGTGATAAACGGCATCCGCATTATAGCGGTTCTGGCTTAAAATTTCCGTCAGGGCGTCAGCCAATGGTTTTTCGTCTTCGACCACTAATATTTTCATTTTCCTTTCCTTTCTGCTATCCCGTCCACTCATTTCGAAGCGAACCTCCCACAAACTATGGCGCACATCTGGCAAAAAGCAACAGGTTCTTAGAGGTTCGTTTATCCATGGCATCATTATAATTTAACCGGGCTTCTTATGCAAGCAGGGCAATGATAAAATTGCAGTGAGATCATAGAGGAAGTTACAGTTCACTCCCAATGTCATTAACTTAAGGGGGGGGGTGGTTCACAGGCCGGCACCTGTTTTTCTTTCGGAGGGGACCGGCCTGTCTTTTCGCAGCTTATTTGGATGGAGTTTTACTAAACAGAAGATGGTAGTTTCGGTACCGTCCGGGTCGGCTGTGAGCGGCATCCATGCCACACACAGCCTAAAATGGCCATCCATGGCCATTTTCCCCTAAGTTTTTGAATCTTCTGTTAAGTAAAACTTCCATCCAAAATGATGCGAAAAGACAGGCCGGTCCCCTCCGAAAGCAAAACAGGCTCCTGGTTTTTGGCAAACTTAAGCTTTTGAGTTTTGCCAAAAACCTTAAGTTAATGACATTGGGAGTGAACTGTAGCGTAAAGCTTGATTAACTGGCATTAGGCTGCATAACCTATTGACCGGTAGGTTATAGCAGGGTATAATATTCCTGAAAGTAATGAGCAGTGCGGAAAAAGGCAGAAGTCCAAAGAGAGGAGATACGCCCCATGACTGACAGCTATGAGCTGATGCGGCAGATAGAAGAACGGATCGCCGCGCTTCCTGCCGGTTATATTTCCAAGAAAAATATAAACGGAAAAACACGGTATTACCTCCAGTGGAAAGAAAACGGAAAAGTAAAAAGCCAGTATCTACGTGAGGGGGAGGCAGACGAAATCCGGGTGCAGATTGAAGAACGCAGGCAGCTTCAAAAACATTTAAAAGAACTGAAGAAGAAATTTCCAACCCTGAAAGAAAATGGCCCGGAGTTTGAGACTAAGGTAAGGACAGGAAGAGAACTTGCAGGAATGGCAGCCAGTGTAGAGCGGTTTGAAAAAAGGGATGCCTATCACTGGATCCCCCAATATCTTTATGGGAATGTGCGGACAAGGGTATGTGTGGTTTATGGGCTCCGGCGGACCGGAAAGACTACCATGCTCCTGCAGGCCATCGCCGACATGCCTGAGGAAGACTTTAAAAAGGCGGCCTATATCAAACTGCGTACCGTCGACGAGATGGATTCGCTCACCCGTGATTTAGATCGGCTGTACCAGGCAGGATACCGGTACGTCTTTTTAGATGAAGTTACGCTGATGGAGGATTTTATTGATTCCGCAGCCCTCCTGTCGGATATTTATGTGCCGATGGGGATGCGGATTGTGCTTTCCGGCACGGATTCCCTGGGGTTCTGGTTTGCCAGGGACAATGAACTGTATGACAGGGAAAGGACATTCCATACCACTTTTATCCCATATCGCGAATACAGCCGTATCCTTCATATTGACAGCATAGATGAATATATCCGTTATGGCGGGACTTTAAAAGCCGGGGAGACGGATTTTGACGATGAAGAACTTCTGGAAGAAGGTGTAGCTTTCCGCGATGATGAGTCCACACGCAGGTATATTGGCACGGCCATTTGCAGGAACATCCAGCATTCTCTTTCCTGCTTTGCATTTGGGAAATATTTTGGCCATCTGCGCAGCCTTTATGAGGCAGGGGAACTGACCGGCGCGATTAACCGCATCATAGAGGATATGAACCATCGGTTTGTGCTGGAGGTGCTGACAAGGCCGTTCGTGTCCCATGACCTTGGCATTACGGCAAGGAATTTAAAGCAGGAGCGCGATCCTGCAAAACGGACGGATATACTGAAAGCTATTGATAAAGAGACAGTGACCAGGAACCTGATGAAGATATTGGATATCCGGAACCAGGAGGAACAGGAAATTGGGATCACGCATTCCCATATAGTGCAGATAAAAAAATACCTGGAGGCTTTGGATCTCATCGTACCCTGCCCCATTGAATATGGCATGGCCGGGATGGAGCCGGAAGAACGGATATTGTTTTCGCAGCCCGGCATGAGGTACTGTCAGGCACAGGCTCTGGTGCATTCCCTGATGAAGGATGAAACCTTCCGTATGCTGGACAATGAAACTGTTTCTTATGTGACGGAGCGTCTGTTAAATGAAGTCAGGGGGAGGATGCTGGAGGATATCATATTGCTGGAAACCTCCAAAGCGCTTGGGAAAGAGTATGAGGTATTCAAGCTTATGTTTGTCAGAGGTGAATTTGATATGGTTATCTTTAACAAAAGGAACAATACCTGCGCCGTTTATGAGATAAAGCATAGCAGCCAATACGTCCGGGAGCAGGCCAGGCATCTGCTGGACGAAGAGAAGCTTGGGCTTACTTCCCCGCGGTTCGGGAAGATTGTGGGCAGGTTTATACTGTATCTTGGCGGAAACCTGGATACGGAGGATGGCATTGCCTGCCGCAATGCAAAGCAGTTCTTAAAGAGCCTGCCGGAAGTCACCCTTGAAAGCGGGCTGGAGAAAATGCCGTCTGTCTATTGACAAGTCTGTATTTTGATGTTGTCATGCCAAATAAATTAGCAGAAGAAAAAGCGATGACGGAAACAAGTAGCATATGAATAGCAGACAGAGAGAGCATCATTTGGTGGAAGATGTTTATGTGAATTGTATGTGAAAACCATTCTTGAACTGTAATACTGAAAGTAGCTGTAAGTATTACCGTATACCTGCGTTAAAGGTTAGAACCTGAAGTGAAAAATTAAGGCGGAACCGTGCAGTAAGCACCCTTAAAGATACGTTAAATGTGTCTTTAAGAGTGCTTTTCTTATGTTGATCAAAAAATATTTCCACCTGTGCGGTTGGCACCCTGTCCCCTTCCGGCGGCTCCTGGCTGCGCAGGTGGAATTATTTTATTCAAGAAAGTTGAACATTTTGCAGGAAAGTTTTCATTTTACCGGGTGGGGCTGACGTGGACGTCCAACGCCCTGGAGGGGAATTCCCTGACGGAGAGTGAGACGAAGGTACTCCTGGAGGACGGCCTGACGGTAGGCGGGAAACCGCTCCGGGATGTGTTCGAGGCGGTGAATCTTGCGAAAGCTTATGAATTTTATGTTTTCCGTATTCCAGGCTCGGCGGATCAATGAGCAGACGGTGCTGAAGATGCATGGACTGTTCTATCAGAACATCGAGCTGGAGTATGCCGGGCGTTACTGGGATGTCCGGGTGCTGATCACGGGATCGCAGTATCCTGTGGCGGCTCCACAAACGACCCGTTTAAGGACGGGAACGGCAGGGTGGCAAGGCTCCTTATGAACCTGGCGCTGATCCAGGATGGATACCTGCCGGCCATTGTGCCGCCCATCCTGCGGAGGGATTATGTGTCCCTGTTAGAGCGGGTACACAGGGATAAAAGGGATTTCAAGGAATTCATTGCGGAACGGGAGTTTGGGTCCCAGAAGGAGATGCTGCGGCTGTTCCAGATCCCATTCCCCAGAGAGGGGCAGGAGCGTTTCACAGTTTCTTCATATTTTTTCAAGGTTATTTCAAGGGTTGCATTTTATATTTATGTAGAGCAAAGTGCAGTGCAAAATACAGGGAAAGGCCAGGGATTTATGGAAATATTGAGGAAAAAGGATAAGCCGGCGGAGAAAAAGAAAAAGGCAGTTCCGGTTATCCTGTTGGCAGCAGGCATATCTGTAATTGCCGCAGGTGCGGCGATTTTCTTTTGGATAAGGGCCGGGAGCGATGAAAGGCAGACAGGTATGCCGCCTGCCAGGGATAATCCGGGGGAGGGCATCATCAGCGCAAGCGGCCTGACCGCAGCGGGGATGCTGGATGAAACGTGGGAATTGGATTTCCTTCAGACAGCGCTGTATGTGGAGGAAATCTATCTTTCCGCAGGCGATGAAGTTGAAGCGGGAACCGCTGTATTTAAAGTCTCTGACGGGACATTGGAGGAAGCAAGGAAAGAGCTGGAGGATGCGGTTACAGAAACGGAACTGGCTTACCGGCAGGGAGTCCTGGACTATGAAGCCGGAATCATTGATGCCCGCGTGGAAAACGAGAATGCGGCGGTAAATAAGAAATACAGCCAGGCAGAATACAACAGTGCGTCAGCCGAGGCTGCAAAGAATGTCAAAGAACTGGAAAAGCAGGCGGAGGAAGCCAGGGAGCTGGCGGAGGAGTATACGAAATCGGTAAATGAGGATTATTACAGGGCTTATTACAAAGTAGACGAACTTTACCAGGCATATTATGAACATTTCAGCCTGCTTATGGAAACCTATGAAAAATGGGATATTGAGAATAAAAAGAGCCTTTATGGAAATTCCGTGCCGGATTTGGGCGGCAGCGCAGGGAACAGCTCTTTGGGTGTCAGCGCAGGGAGCAGTTCATTGGGTGTGGATGCCGGTTTCCGGGCGGCGGAATCATCGGGAAGAGCGGTATTTCAGGCATCCGCATCAGGTACGGGTTCGGCGTATATAGCAGGGAACCTTGTATTGACAGGGGGAAATTATACATATGGTCATGAAGGGATGCTTGGTTCAGGAAATATGTATGATCGGATATTGGTATCCAATGGTTCCGATGAAACCGTCCCCAAAGAGGGATCTCAGGGAGAGGCTGGGAAAGCAGCGCCTGAAAGCGGCAGCGGGACAGGGGGGAGAGAGACAGAGGAAGAAAGCATGAAAGGGGAAGAAAAGAGTTCGGGAGAAGGGGAAAAGGTTCCTGGAACAGAGGAAAGGGCTTCCGGGGAAGCGGAAAGAGTCCCGGAAACAATTCCGGAGGAAGAGAAAAGAGTTCCGGAAACAGAGGAAAAGGCTCCCGGGGAAGAGGAAACGCTTCCTGGAACAGAGGAAAAAGTTCCGGAGGGAGACGGGAGCACCCCGGAAACAGGGGAGGACAATATTCCTTCGGAAAGTAATGGGGACATGCGCCCGGAGGGCTTCGGACAGGAGGGCCCTATGCCCGACCGGGCCATGGACAGCGGAGCCATGGGAGGGGGATACAGCGAAAGCGAAACCCTCTTAGCGGTGTACAATCTGTTGGACGAGATGGTGAAGCAGGAAGCGGAAGAATACGAAACAGCGCTGGAAAATTATGAGAAGGCCAGGAGAACCGCTCAGGCCGGGCTGGAAAAGGCACAGAGTGATCTTGCCTCTTTGGAAGCGGAACTTGTCACAGCCCGGACAGAATACGAAAAGCAGTTAATTGCCTGCCGGTCGGATTATGAAATTACACTGGCCCAAAGCGACAATGCACAGGCAGTGTATGAGGTAACTTTGGAGAGCCTGGAAGAAACCCTGGCTTCTCTGGAGAGTGGGAAAGAGGAAGCGGCGGAGAATCTTGCCCTTTTTGAGGACGTGATTGGGGACGGGTATTTTTATACGCAGAGTGCGGGAACGATTGTGATGAACGGTGTCAGGAAGGGCAGCTATCTGTCAGGGGAAAGCCTGATAATTGCCTATAGTGACCCGGAAAAGGTTTCTGTAACGGCAAGTGTGGATCAAAGCGATATTGCAGAGATTGCCATAGGGGATAAGGTTTATGTTGTAATCAGCGAGTATGGAAATTATCAGGGCACAGTAACAATGCTCAATCCTGTCGCGCAGGCCCAGAGCCGCTCTTCCGTTACTTATCAGGTTACGGTGACTCTGGAAGGGGATGTAAGCGCCCTGGATAGCAATCTTACAGCCTATGTATATTTTGGAATGCCGGATGAGATGATGCAGGAGATGCAAAATATGCCGCAGGAAATGCCCCGGATGCCACAGGAAGAAGGCAAAAGTATGCAAGGAAATGGCGGGAGTGTCCCGGAAAGGGGGAATCGGCCCGGGGAAACCGGTATGGAAGACGATACGGAAGCAGCGGGCAGGCGGCAGGCCGGGGGAAATGAGCGGCAGGAGGATATGCCGCAGACAGGAGAAAATGAGCGGCAGGAGGATGAGCGGCAGGCCGGGGGAAATGAGCGGCAGGAGGATATGCCGCGGACCGGGGAAAATGAGCGGCAGGAGGATGTGCCGCAGACAGGAGATAATGCACATTCAGGGAATGTGGGAAAGGGAGACGGGCAATGAAAGAGAAATGGAAGAAGGATAAAAAATTCCGCAGGAATTGTATTCTTGCCGGTTTTGCCCTTTTTATCCTGCTGGGGGCATCTGTGTATACATTGTTTATCCAACCCAATTTAAGCGCGGAAACCTATGTTTATAAGGAAGAAACGGTTGCCAGGGGAGATTTGATTGTCGGGATTATGGAGAGCGGGAGCCTGGCATTAGGGGAAAACTCCGTAATGTACGATCTGGATTTAGAACTGGGGGATGAGGAAGAGGACGGGGAGGAAGGGGAAGATGAGGAGGATGAGGAAGAGAATGCCCGGAAATATCTTGAAATTGAGGAAGTGTATGTAGTCAGCGGGCAGCGTGTTTCGAAAGGGGAGGCGCTTTTTAAGCTGGAGGAGGACAGTGTAAGCGCGGTAGAGAGGAAATTGGAGTCCGCCCTTACCGAGGCCCAAATTGTCCTTTCAAACGCACAGGCGGAATATAATATCTCCATGCTAAGCGCTAAAAGCACTTATGACAGCAGCGTAAAGGAGGGGAGCCGTGCAGCGGCGGATTATCAGGCGGCGCTGGCCGCAGGCAGGGAGAGGATAAAGGGCCTGGAAGGGGAAATCCGGATATTGGAACTGGAAATTGCCATGGCACAGGAAAAGCTTGCGGATGGGGAATTGCTGGATTCTTACGAGGAAGCGCAGGCGGCATATACGAGGGCGAAAAACAGGTACGAAGAAACCGATCTGCATAATTCTACGGCATATACCAGTAACCTTACAGACTACCGGCAGGCAAAAAGCCAGTTGGAGGCCCTGGAAGACGAACTGCAGGGATACAGGGATACTATCGCGGAAAATCAGACAGAAATTGAAAAAAAGCAGAAGGAAATAGAAGAGGCAGAGGCATCGCAGGTATTGGATAACCAGAAAGCGGAAAATAACTACCATTCTGCTTCCCTTTCAGGGGAGCTGGCGAAGGAGATTTACGATTATTCCGTGGATTCCCTGTCGGATTCGGTGAATCAGGCACAGGCCGAACTGGAGGAACTTCAGGCGAAGATGGATGCGTTCAGAGCCTTTACAGGGGAGGATAACCGGATTTATGCACCGGAAGACGGGCTTGTTACCGGAGTTTCCTGCGAGGCGGGGGATAAGCTGACGGACAGCAGGGTTATGCTTACTTATGCAAAAGAGAAGGAATATACGGTAAGCATTGATGTCTCGGAGGAAGACGTAGCGGCTATTTCCGTGGGTGATCCGGTGGAGGTTTCCTTCAGCGCCTATCCGGGGCAGACGTGGGAAGGAATAATTACCAGTATTACAACGACATCTGCTTCGGAGCATGCGTCTACCATAAGCTATCCTGCGACGGTCCTGGTACAGGGGGACACAACGCCGCTGTATGGCGGAATGGCTGCCGACGTTACTTTTGTGACGGATTCGGCGAAAGATGTGCTGTATGTTTCGAAGAAAGCGGTATTCGAGGAAGACGGCCTCAGTTATGTTTATAAAAAAGACGCGGAGGGGGACAGGGTAAAAACCCGGGTGGAAACGGGTTTTTCCGATATGGCTTCCGTTGAGATTATAAGCGGGCTGGAAGAGGGTGACGTTATATATATTGAAAGTGTTATGAACATAAAGAGTGCAGATTCAGGAAAGACAGACGGGGAAGAGTAGCCCCGGGAACTGTTTGGAGGGAATGGTGAACTATATGGAACAGATGGAACCCAAAAAGCGGACGGAGCAGATAAAGCAGACGAAGGAAAAGCTGAGACAGGCGATAAAAAAATACAGGACCGAAAAGGAGGAGGGAAAAGGGGGAAAAATACGGCTTCTTTTCGTGCTGTCGTTTTTCGGAATTATTGCGGCAGCCCTTCTCCTCATTATAGTATTTTCCAAAGAAGACGAGACAGTTTACAGGGAAAGCCAGGTAATAAGGGGGGATCTGGCAAGAGGGGTTACGGAAAGCGGGAGTGTGGATGTGGGTACTGCCATACAAACATTTGATTTGGATATCAGTGAGTTTACCGGCGGCGGGAGTTTTACGTTCGGCGCCGCGGACGCGGGCGGCCCGGGCGGGATGATAGCGTCTTTGATGCCGGGCGCGTCAGATTCAGGAAGCACGGCAGCCCGGCAGTTGGAAATTGAGCAGGTGTATGTGGAAGCGGGGCAGGAGGTGGAAGCCGGAACGCCGATTTTAAAACTGACGCAGGAAAGCGTGGAGGGGATCCGCACGGAGCTTTCCCAGGATGTCACGGATGCGGAGCTTGTCTATCAACAGGCGCTTACCTCGCAAAAGCGGGCGGAAGCGGAGGCAGAGGGGGAATACAGGCTCAATTCCCTTTATGCGGAATATGCCCAGGCGGAGTACGAGGAGACGGTTTCGGCCCTTACGGAAGCGGTGGATATGGCAAAGGAAGCCCTTGCAGATACGCAGGAGGAGCTGGCGGACGCACAGGAGGAGCTGGCCGCGAAGGAGGCGCTTCTTACGGAAGAGAAAGAAGTGCTGGAAAATGCCCTTTTCACGGAAGCGGAAACGGATAAGGAAAATGCCCTTTACTGGTGGATCCTTGCATACCAGACTGCAAAGGAAGCACAGGAAATGACAGACACCCTGGAGGAGGAAATTGCGCAGCTTAAGGAGGACATTGAGGGCTGCAACGAGGAAAAAAAGGAAAAGGAGACAGCGCTTGCCCTGGCACAGAAGGAATTGGAGAGCGGGGAGATTACTGCCAGAGGGGAGCGCGATAAGAGGGATTATTATGCAGGGAACGCGCAGGAGATTTATGATGTCGCCATGGAGCAAAGCGCTTTTGAAACGGAAACGGCAAGGGAGGATTATGAGGAAGCGGCGGGGAAGCTGGAGGAATTTGACACTGTCATCACAAAACAGATGATTTTACGGGATAATTCCGGTGTGATTACGGAAGTTTATGTGGCGGCGGGGGATTACCTGGCCCGGGATACGGATTTGGCCAGCCTGAATAATTACGATGAGGTAACGGTTACGGTTTCGGTAGAGGAAGGCGATTTGGAGGCCGCCGCTATTGGGAATAACGCAAATGTGGTACTGGCCGCCTTTCCGGAGGAGGTGTTTGCCGGGACGGTCACGGAAATCGGGGATGCGGAAATAGACAGCAGCACCAACAAGACTATGTATTCGGTGACGGTAACTGTGCCGAATACCGGCAATGTTTTGTACCAGGATATGACGGCGGAAGTGACTTTTGTTACGGACGAGGTATCGGAAGTGCTTTATGTCCCGGCCAGGGCGGTGACGGAAGAGGACGGGGCAGGCTATGTAAAAGTAAAGGGGGAAAACGGTGCGGTTGTCAGGAAAAAGGTTACTACCGGTTTTACGGACGGTATTAACATAGAAATAAAGGAAGGGCTTTCCGAAGGGGAAATTGTATTATTGTGAAATATTTCAGGCTTTGTCTGCCGTATATGGGGGTATGGATATGAGATTATCGGAAATCGGCCGTCTGGTATGGCTGAATCTTGTACAGAATAAGTTTAAGGTGTTTCTCACTTCAACAGGGATCCTTGTGGGTTCCGCAACGATCATGCTTGTTATTGCCATAGGAACGGGGGGGAAGATGGAAGTTGCGGAGCAGTTTAAAAACCTGAATGCCGGTTCCGTGGATATTTCTTATGAATATAACGGGAGCAGTTTTACGGGAGGAAGATCCGGTGGCAGCATGCCGGGCGGTACGGCAGGAGGAATGACCGGAAGTATGGAAGGCGGGGGGATGCCTGGAGAGAGTATGGCAGGCGGGAGGATGCCGGAGGGCGGTATGCCGGGCGGAGGGGTGCCCGGGGACGGGGCAGGGAGCGGTATGCCGTTTGACGGTACGGGCGGAGGCTTTTTCCCGTTCGGCGGTATGGAAAACCAGATGAATATGGCAAAAATCACATTGTCCCAGGAGGATGCGGATAACCTTAAGGGGAGCATCCCGGAAATAGCGAGCGCTACGGTTTCCTATACGACAAGGCAGGACGCGGAGGGAGGCGGCCTGGAGGAGAGTGTTTCATACACTGTTGCCGGGGTAAAAGAAAATTATGCGGATATCAGTAACCTGGAAATGGCAATCGGCGCTTTCCTTACGGAAGACAACGATACTTATAAGGAGAGGACCTGCGTCCTTGGTTACAGCGTGGCAAAAGAAATGTTTGACAGTGTTTTGGACGCGTATGACTCGCCGGTTTATATCGACAACCGTTCTTATATAGTGAGCGGCGTACTGATGGAAATGGGGACGGTGGCATCAGGTATAAGCCCGGATGAGGCGATTTTCATTCCTTACGGGACAGGTATTAAATATCTCACCGGCAAGGACGTAAGCCCTGTGATTACCGTGGTGGCGGAAGACGTAAAGGATGTGGGCAGCATTATGGAACAGGTACGGATCGTACTTGCCGAAAATTATGGGGAAAATGTGGAGTTTACCATTTCCGATGCGGGGAGTAAGATGGAAGCGGCTTCAAAGTCCAATGAAACGCTGACCCTCCTTCTAATGGCTATGGCAGGCATTGTGTTTATTGTAGGGGGGATCGGGATTATGAATGTATTGTTCGTTTCCGTAAAGGAGCGTACCAATGAGATCGGCATTCTGAAAGCAATCGGGTGCGGACAGAAGGATATTCTGACGGAGTTTTTGCTGGAAGCCAGTTGTATCAGCTTTGTGGGCGCTGTTTTGGGGGTATTGGTATCTCTGGGCATTACGCCGATTATCGAGAGTTTTTCCGTGCGTGTGGAACTTTCCCTGGGCGGAGGGATCTTAGCTTTACTGTTTGGCGTATTGACAGGAACGGTTTTCGGTTTTTATCCGGCGTTTAAGGCGTCAAGGTTAATCCCGGTTGCCGCGCTGAACCATGAGTGATAAGGATATTTATACTGAACGGCAAAAAGCTTTGCCGCACCGTTGCGCCGGCCGCACGCCGCAAAGCGGCAGTTCTCCTTTGTGCGGCCGTGAGCATATTGTTATACTTACCGTCAGTCTTTTCGGCGCTAGAGCGTGTTTGAAAAATGCTTTCCGGCAGATGTGCGTCACAATTTGTGGGAGATGAAAAGCATATATGCTTTGCCAAAGGAAGGGCGCATAGTGGGCATTGCCCTAAGGGGGTATCAGGATGGTGGGAATAATTTTTCAAACACGTTCTAGGGATGGGCGGAGCGAAAGCGGCGTTAATATGAGGTAGAAGATGAGTGAAGACAGGATTATAGATATGAGGCAGATTAATAAAGGCTATATGCTAGGGACGGAAAAAGTCCCGGTGCTGAAAAATGTGGATTTTCAGGTGGAGGAAGGAGAGTTTGTGGCGATTTTGGGGCCGTCGGGTTCCGGTAAGACGACCCTGATGAATATTATCGGCTGCATGGATGTGGCGGATTCGGGGGAATATTATCTGGACGGGCAGCCCATACACAGTATGACGGAAAAACAGATGGGGGCGGTCCGCAATAAAGAGATTGGGTTTATTTTCCAGAATTACCAGTTGATTCCGACTTATAATATTCTGCAGAATATTATTATGCCTCTGGTAGTGCGGGGGATGACCACAAAGGAAGCCGAAGAAAAATGCCTTCCTGTCATTGAGATGCTGGGGATCGGGCACAGGCTGGGGCATAAGCCTTCGGAACTCTCAGGCGGGCAGAAGCAGAGAGTGTCCATCGCAAGGGCCCTTGTGGGGGAACCGGCGCTGCTTCTTGCCGATGAACCTACCGGGGCGCTGGATTCGGCCAGCGGTAAGGATGTGCTGGCGCTTTTCGGGCAGCTTCACAGGCTGGGGAATACCATTGTTATGATCACCCATGATATGAACGTCGCAAAGGCGGCGGGGAGGATTGTGCATATTGTCGACGGATGCCTTGCGCAGGCAGAAAGGCCGGCGGCTTCTGTTCTTGTAAAACCGGACGGAAAATGATATGATAAACAGAGTTGCAGGAAACGGAGAGGGATTTCCTAAGGAGAGAGGGCTGAATTGTCTGGGAATATAAAAGTAACAATAAAGGACAGGGAAGGGAAGGTGCAGTGCGTGCTGCTGCATGATACGGATAAGACGTTGCTGGAAACGCTGAGGGAAGGCGCGGTGCCGCTGCCTTCTCTTTGCGGTGCCGCGGGAAAATGCGGCAGGTGTATGGTGAGGTTTTGCAGCCATGCGCCGCTGCCCGCCCGGACAGACCGCTGTGTAATTGCACCGGACAAATTGAGGGAAGGGTATCGGCTGGCATGTACGGCAAGGCCGAAACGGGAATGCACTGTGGAAACCGATTTTGCAGGAAGGAAAGCCGCCGAGGAAGGGAAGCTTCAGGTAGTGGCAGGTTATGATACGGGGGGCAGGCTCCGGCAGGAAGAAGGCAGCACGGATGGGAAGCGGGCGGAAGGGGGAAGTATTTGCGGCAGGACATTTGCGGCGGCCGATATCGGTACGACGACAATCGCAATGCAGTTGGTGGACAGCTATTCCGGTTCCGTCCTGGATACTTATACCTGCCTGAACCCCCAGCGCAGTTACGGGACGGATGTAATTGCCAGAATCCGGGCGGCAGGGGAAGGCCGCGGAGAAAAGCTCAAAGGGCTTGTCCGGAGCGCGCTGTCTTCCGGCGTGGAGCAGTTGAGGCATACGGCAGGAAGAAGGGGGGCGGAGGAGCCCGGCTTGTTATGTATCGCCTGCAATACGGCTATGGGGCATATTTTCATGGGGTATCCGGCGGATACTTTGGGGAAAAGCCCGTTTCTTCCGGTGAAAACGGGGATGGATACGGTTAAGTGGGGCGGTATGGATGTAGTATTGCTGCCCGGTGTGTCTGCGTTTATCGGGGGGGATATCGTGGCGGGGCTTTATGCCTGCGGGCTGCTGCCCCTTGGCCCGGCAGATAAAAAATATGCGGATCCGGATCGGAAGGAAGCGGAAAGCGAAGAGAGGGGAAGCGGCGCAAAAGACGGGGGATCGTGGCTGTTCATTGATTTGGGGACGAATGCGGAAATGGTGATGGGCGCCGGGCGGCGCATGGCGGCGACGGCTGCCGCTGCCGGGCCTGCTTTTGAAGGGAGGGGGACGGACGGGGCAGCCGGCCCGGAGAGGATTTACGCCATTGCGAAACTGCTGGAAAGGGGTCTTGTCGATGAAACCGGTTTGCTGGCGGAACCGTATTTTGAAACCGGTGCGGATGTGGAAATTGCAGGATATGGGGACGGTGCGGGAACCAGGATAATCCATGTAACGCAGGAGGATATCAGGGCGGTCCAGATGGCTAAGGCGGCAGTGAGGGCAGGGATCCATTTTCTGACGGAGAGGCTTGGGATTGCGGATTGCGGCAGGATAGAGAAGGTGTATATTGCAGGAGGCATGGGATTTTATCTGGACAGGGATGCGGCGGCGAGGATAGGGCTTTTGCCTGCGGATTTGGCGCGGAGGGCGCAGACGGCAGGGAACACGGCGCTTGCCGGGGCATGCCTTTTTGGAAGGGAGAGCCGGCCGGAGGATAAACGGGCGGGAATGGAAGGCTGGCGGGAAAGGGGAATGGAACTGGAGAGGGCGGCGGCAGGCATAGAGGTATTCCAAATGGCGGAACTGGCGGAATTTTCAGATATTTATATCGGATATATGAATTTTGATTGTAATATTCCGCCTGAAATGGTATAATACAAAACATGTTTTTGCCGGCAGTTTTCGGGATGGGCTGTTGGCGGAATGCGGCGGAACGGGATTCATGGAATAGGGTTTATGGAATAGGATTTATGGTTTTACAGGTGTATGTTGGCGATGATCCGGAAAGGAGTATACTTCATGCAGAAAATGCTGGAGCGTATAGAGGGAAAGGAACTGAAGTATTTCAGCCTGTTTTCAATATTGCTTCTGCTTGCCGCGGCCGTTGTGTCGGGAAGGGAAGGAGGGGTTTTTAACGGGATTGTAAGGATCCTGATGTCCAGGGATGCATTGATTACCGATTATTTCGAACTGGCAGGGTACGGCGCATCATTCCTGAATGCGGCGCTGGTGTTCGGGCTGGCGGTTTTTCTTGTGCTTGTGGAGAAGATACCGTTTACCGGGCTGACGATGGCGGCATTGTTTATCAATGCGGGCTATGCGCTGTGGGGGAAAAATCTTCTTAATATTATCCCTGTTTTTATAGGCACTGCAATTTATGCCAGGAGCCATGGGGCGAAGCTGAGCCGCTATATTTATACGGCGCTGTTCGGCACATGCCTGGCGCCGTTAATTACGGAACTGGCATTTCTGTTTCCGTTTGGGCAGTTCAGGAATCTAGTCATAACGATTGCCATGGGTGTCTTTATAGGTTTCGTACTGCCGCCGTTATCCGTGCATACCGCTTCCATGCATATGGGCTACAGCCTGTTCAACGTGGGCTTTTCGGGCGGGATACTGGCATTTATCATTGTCAGCGTACTGCGCTCTTTCGGTATGGAAAGCGAGGCCGTGCTGATATGGAAGGCAGGAAGGAATCCATGGGTGGTTGGAGGGCTGCTTGGGTATTTTGTGCTGACGGTATTGTTTGGGCTGCTGGCCGGCAGGGGGCAGTATAAGGGGCTGTTTAGGATTATGGGACGCCCGGGAAGGGCTGTATCGGATTTTGTGCTGATGGACGGGGTTGGCGCTACTCTGATGAATATGGGATTTGTAGGTATTGCCTGTGTGGTTTATATCATGCTGATTGGCGGTGATTTTTCGGGGCCTGTGGTAGGGGCGATACTGACCGTGTTCGGATTTTCCGCTTTTGGCATACATATCAGGAATTTCCTGCCGCCGCTTATCGGGGTATATCTGTCTACCTTCCTGACGATCTATAAGCCGGATACGCCAAGCGTCCAGCTTGCGGCCCTGTTTTCGGCCGGGCTTGCCCCGATCGCGGGCCAGTTTGGTATTGCTGCCGGGCTTGTTTCGGGTTTTTTCCATGCGGTGGTTGCGATGTGTACGTCACAGATATACGGCGGGCTGAATTTGTATAATAACGGATTCAGCGCAGGCTGGGTAGCCATTTTTATGGTGCCTGTGCTGGAGAGTTTAAGGCAGAACTATAAGAGGGAAAGAGGAAAGGGCGGCAATGGTTCACGAGGAAAGGAAAATAGCTAAGATTGCGGAAGAGCTTACCGTGTATTTTTTTGCATTGGGGGCGGATACGATCGAATCGAAAATACAAAGGGAAGAAAACAGGGCGGTGATTTTTGTTAAGGCCAATTATAAGCCGGAATATGAGGAGCGGCTTGGGCAATTGGACAAATATCTGAACGGGCCTAAAAACGATGGCATTGAGGATGTGTACTGGGAGCTGGCGGGCAGCGGTGATCCGGGTGAGACAAGCCAGCTTTTGCTGGTCGGCATGATGATAGACCGGGCGGATATCAAGGTGCAGGAAGGGTATGTGGTTATGGAGCTGTATAAGAGTTATTAGCGTGAAAAGAAGCTCTAAGGCGTCAAAGGACGCCGCCTAAGAGCTTCTATGATTTGCCATGCGTAGCATTGCAAATCCATTTCACGCGGAAGAATGCCCAAAGAGAGGGCATTCTTCCAGGTTTTTCATGGCCGGTTTGTGCTGCCGCGGGGGGGGGCGGCATGGTGGTTAGCGTGGCATATGTGCGCTGGCTGAGGCATATATTGTACCAAAAACGTAGAGGCGGGCGGGAAATGAAACGGGAACGGAGGATTTTCTTTTGTACGGTTCTAATGATATTGCTTACGGCTGTTTTTGCCGCAGGATATTTCGGCCGGGAGAAGATGGAAGCCATGGGCCAGGGGCTGAAGAGGGAGGACGGGAAGAAAATAGCATTGACCTTTGACGACGGCCCTCACCCATATTATACGGATCAGTTATTGGATGGGCTGAAGGAACGTGGGGTAAGAGCCACGTTTTTTGTGACGGGCGAGCATGCGCAGCTCCACCCGGAGGTGATTAAGCGGATGAGTGAGGAGGGTGGTTGAGTAATATTAATGACACTGGCTTTTTGATTCAATATGCATAAAACAGTTTTTGTTTCCATAGACGGCTCTTGTACAAAATGCATTGAAACAATTAAATAAAAAAGAAAAAAATATAAAAAATTCCTAAATTAGCACTTGACTTGTGTTATACACATTGGTATAATCAGGATAACAAATAAAACAGCTTATTTGGGTTGTTACTGCATCGGCAGGCAAAACCAGATTTTATAAGGCGGCATTAGTGCCGGTTATAAAATTTGGTTTTTTTTGTTGCTTCAAAGGGAAAAGGAGGATAAATGCCTTTGGGTTTGCAGTGGGATGTGGGAAATTAATATAAGGTAATAAAGAAATGGACGAGGAATGAAAATTGCGTATCGAAAAGGTGATCAACAATAATATTATTTCCGCGAGGGATAATCAGGGGGTAGAGTTGGTTGTCATGGGAAGGGGCATCGGATTCGGCAGGAAACCGGGCAGTGAAATTGCTGAAGAGAAAATCGAGAAAATTTTCAGGCTGGAAAACATGGACGACAAGGAGCAATTTAAGGAACTGCTTGCTTCACTGCCTATTGAACTTATCAGACTTTCTACAGATATTATTTCTTATGCGAGGGAGAATCTGGGAATCGGCCTGAATCAGAACGTGTATCTGACTTTGACAGACCATATCAGTTATGCGTTGGAAAGGCAGCGGAAAGGCATAAGTTTCAATAATGTATTATATGACGAAGTAAAATTGTTCTACCCGTTGGAGTATTCGGTCGGTTGTTATGCGCTTGAACTGATTGAAGAAAAGACGGGATGCCGGTTGGAGGAAGATGAATCCGCGTCAATTGCGCTGCATCTGATCAATGGGGAACTGAATACCGCTATGGGGACGACTTTTTTCATGATTAAGATGATGCGTGAGATGATGGAAATTATAGAACGGGATATTCCGGTCCCGGATGGCAGGAATTACCCGACGGACCGTCTGATTTCCGATTTAAAACAGCTTGCAAACCGGCTTGTCTCGGAAAAGCCCATTAGAGGAAGGAGGGATAAAAAGCTGTATCAGTTCGTGGAAGATAATTATATCCAGGAGTATAATATAATTAACGGCATTAACAGTTATATTGAAAGCGAATACCAGTGCAGCATGACGGAGGAAGAGAAGATTTACCTTACATTGAATATTAAGCGGATGAAAGATTTATATTTGTGTTAATGCCGTATCCGGCGGACATGGCTACAGGATGTTGCAGGATGCAGCACAGGGCAGGAAGGGAGAAGCGGATGAAACTTTTTCAGAACATATTCGCGAAAGGCAGCGGTTCAGGCATTGGTGCGCCAGTGGCAGGAACGCTGATAAGTATTACGGAAGTAAATGACCCTGCTTTCAGCGGGGAGGTATTAGGGAAGGGCGCGGCGATCATACCGTCCGGTACGAGGATTTGTTCCCCTGTGGACGGTACGGTCAGCACGGTATTCCCTACCGGCCATGCAGCGGCCGTGACCAGCAAAGAAGGCGCAGAAATCCTTATCCATGTGGGGCTTGATACTGTGAAGCTGGAAGGGAAGCATTTTACCATCCACGCCAGTGAAGGGCAGGAGGTAAAAAAAGGCGATTTGCTTCTGGAAGCAGATATTGAGCAGATCAAGGCAGAGGGGTATGATATTGCGACGCCGGTTGTTATATGCAATTCCGATGAATTTTCCGAGATCCGTATGGCGGAACCCGGCACTGTGTCACAGGGCGACAATATTTTGAACCTGAAGAAATAACGGCAATGCCGGCGGGCGCACCGGCCTGTGTCAGAAGCCGTGTGCGCAGGACATAAAAAGGAGAGGGTGGGATGGAAAAATATACCGGGAAGAGTGTGCTGAAAGGGGTCGCGATAGGCCGGATATATTGGTATCATAAGCAGGATTATCAGGTGGCCAGGACGGAAGTTGCGGATAAGGAAGCGGAGAAAAAGAGGTTTGCGCAGGCCGTGGAAACGGCACAGGAGCAGTTGACCCGCCTCTATGAAGAAACGCTGGCCCGTGTCGGGGAAGATCATGCTATGATTTTCGACATACATAAAATGATGCTGGAAGATGACGACTATCTGGATGCGGTAAATGAAGTCCTGGAGGAAGGGCTCAATGCGGAATACGCCGTGGAGACTGCCCAGAATCAGTTTGCAGAGATGTTTGCGTCTATGGATGACGATTACATGAGGGCAAGGGCCGCCGACATAAAGGACATTTCCAAAAGGGTCATCCGGATTCTTGCGGGAGTACCCGAAGACGGGATACTGACGGATGAACCGGTGATTGTTGTCGCGGATGATCTGACGCCCAGCGAGACAGTCAGGATGGATAAAAACAAAATCCTTGCATTTGTGACAGTACGCGGTTCTTCCAATTCCCATACGGCGATACTGGCCAGGAGCATGAACCTGCCCGCGCTGGTGAATACGGGGATGGAAGCGGGGGAAGGGCTGAACGGAAAAATCGGGGTAGTGGACGGCTTCCGGGGGGAATTCCTTGTGGAACCGGATCAGGAACTGCTGGACGAGATGATACACCGCAAAAACCAATGGGTAGCTGATTTGGAGGCATTGGAGCAGTTAAAAGGGAAAGACAATGTTACCAGCGACGGCAGGCGGGTTGATATTTTTGCAAATATCGGGAAAGTGGAAGATGCCGACGGGGCATTGGCAGCGGATGCCGGAGGGATTGGCCTGTTCAGGAGTGAATTCCTCTATTTGGGCAGGGAGAGTTTCCCGACGGAAGAAGAACAGTTTCTAAGTTATAAAGCAGTGCTTGAGAAAATGGGGGATAAGAAAGTAGTCATCCGGACTTTGGATATCGGGGCGGACAAAAAAGTGGATTATTTCAACCTTGAGGAGGAAGAGAATCCTGCTTTGGGCTACAGGGCCATCCGTATCTGTTTAGACCGTCCGGAGATATTTATTACGCAGCTGCGGGCAATTTTCAGAGCTTCTGCTTACGGCAGGGCGGCGATTATGTTCCCGATGGTGGTTTCGGTGGCGGAGGTACGCAGGATTAAGGAAATTGTGGAACAGGTAAAACAGGAGCTTTCTGTGGAGAGATACCCTGTGAAGGATGTGGAGCTGGGGATTATGATAGAGACTCCGGCCGCAGCGCTGATTTCCGATGAACTGGCGAAGGAAGTAGATTTTTTCAGCATCGGGACGAATGACCTGACACAGTATACACTGGCGGTTGACAGGCAGAACCAGAAGCTGGAGAGCACATGCGACACACATCATCCCGCTGTTTTGAAGCTGATAAAAATGACGGTGGAAAATGCGCATAAGGAAGGGATTTGGGCCGGGATCTGTGGGGAACTGGCAGCGGATACGGAGCTGACGGAAACGTTCCTTGACATAGGGGTGGATGAACTCAGCGTTTCGGCTTCTTCCGTATTGAAAGTGCGCAAAGCCGTAAGGGATATATAAAATATTGGTTTGCAGGCCATGCATCTGGCGGGCGGATTTCCCGCCGTATACAGGAAGACGGCGGGAAAAGGATATCCGGCAGTGAAGCGGGCCATATATATAAAACAAACAAAACTACAGCGAAGGGGGTGTGGAAGTGAAGGAATTCCAGTTTACAATTAAAGATCCGGCAGGAATCCATGCAAGGCCGGCCGGCCTGTTGGTGAAAAAGGCGGCACAATTCCAGAGTGCGGTAACGATTAACGGCAACGGGAAAAGTGCGGATGCCAAGAAACTGATTAAGGTTATGAGCCTTGGCATAAAACAGGGAATGGAGATTTCCTGCCAGATAGAAGGGGAGGATGAGCAGGCTGCCTTTGAGGCAATGAAAAGTTTTTTCGACGACAATTTATAAACGGACGGTTCCGTGGGAAAACGGAACAAGAGAAGACCAGGGGGTAAATTTTTATGATGAAATATTTACAGAAATTAGGGAAAGCGTTAATGCTGCCCGTCGCATGTCTGCCGATATGCGGTATACTGATGGGACTTGGATATGCACTATGTAAGCAAACGATGCAGGGCGGGGAAATTACCGGATTTGTAAATTTGCTGGGATTTTTCCTCGTTAAAGCCGGCGGTGCTCTGATTGATAATATGGCGCTGCTGTTCGTAGTCGGCGTGGGCGTCGGGATGGCGGATGATCATGACGGTACCGCGGGGCTTGCGGCATTGGCAGCGTGGCTGATGATCACGAATCTGCTTTCTGTAGGCGTTGTTACGACATTGCTTCCCTCCGTTGCGGAGAATGCAAATAAGACATTGGCATTTTCGGCTATTGCGAATCCGTTTATCGGTATTCTTTCCGGTATTATCGGTTCCACCTGCTATAATAAGTTCAAAAATACAAAACTTCCGGATTGGATGTCGTTCTTCAGCGGCAAACGGAGCGTAACGATTATTTCGGGTGTTGTTTCCATAGTAGTTGCGGCGATTCTGCTCGTAGTATGGCCTATCGTATACGGTGTCCTGCTTGCAATCGGTAATGGAATCGTCAGCATGGACGCGGTAGGTGCAGGTATTTATGCTTTCCTCAACAGGCTGTTGATCCCTACAGGTTTACATCATGCATTGAACAATGTATTCTGGTTCGATACGGTTGGGCTTGGCGATCTGAAACACTTCTGGGCAGGAGAAACCAGCGCGGACGTTACATGGAGCCTTGGTATGTATATGTCAGGTTTCTTCCCTTGTATGATGTTCGGTATCCCGGGCGCGGCATTGGCTATGATTCATACGGCGAAGGACAATAAGAAGAAAGTTGCCATCGGTTTGGTTGCTTCTTCCGCAGTCTGTGCTTTTGTCTGCGGCGTAACAGAGCCTTTTGAATTTGGATTTATGTTCCTTGCACCTGTTTTGTATTTGATTTATGCTTTATTATATGGTATATTTACTTTTATAACGACACTGGTTGGCTTCAGGGCTGGTTTCAGTTTTTCAGCAGGCGCGACAGACCTTGTTTTCTCGGCATCGCTTCCGGCGGCTCAGAATACATGGATGATCCTTCCTCTTGGCTTGGCGGCATTTGCTGTATTCTACCTTGTATTCCGTTTTGCAATCGTGAAGTTTGATCTGAAGACTCCGGGCAGGGAGGATGATGATCTGGAAGCAGAGAAAAAGGCCGTTCTTTCCAACAGTGATTTTACAGAAGTAGCTGCTATCATTTTGGAAGGGCTTGGCGGCAAAGGGAATATCGTTTCTCTTGATAATTGCATCACAAGGCTTCGTCTTGAAATCAAAGACTACACGCAGGTAGATGAGAAAAAGATTAAGTCGGCAGGCGTTGCAGGGATTATGCGACCGAGCAAAAGCGCTGTCCAGGTTATTGTTGGTACGAAGGTGCAGTTTGTAGCTGATGAAATGAAGAAGATGCTCTAAAGAGTGGTTATTTTGGATCCGGGACGGAGGCCTACAGGTCTCCGTCCGTTGGCGTCAGGATAAGGAACTGTTTGAGCCCTGCTTGTGTCATTAATGGAACACAAGCAGGGCATTTAATCGGCAATCATACCTACAGCCATATGCAGTTAAAATCAGGCAATGAAAGCGCCTTCCGGGAAGAACTGATAAAGACGAATGAAATTATTACCGGGATTACAGGAGAGGAGGTGCTTTATGTGCGTCCGCCTTATGGATGCTGGGACAAATCTTTTGAGTCAGAACTTAACATGTTCCCTGTGCTCTGGACGGTGGATCCGTTGGACTGGTGTTCTAAGAATGCGGACGGTATAGCGCAGAAAGTTGTGAGCAAGGCAAGGGAAAACGATATTATCCTGCTGCATGATTATTATGCCACGTCGGTGACGGCGGCGCTTAAGGTCGTGGATGAGCTGATGGAGGCGGGGTATGAGTTTGTGACGGTGGAGGAGATATTGTTCGATTAGTGTGAAAAAAAGTTCTAAAGTGGTAAAGTACACCACTTAAGAACTTTTAGGATTTGCAATGCTGTAGCATCGCAAATCCGTTTCACACGGAAGAATGCCCAGAAAGAAGGCATTCTTCCAGGTTTTTCATGGCGGATTTGTGCTGCCGCAGGGCGGCAGCATGTTGGTTAGCGTGAAGAGAGGTTCTAAAGTGGTAAAGTACACCACTTAAGAACTTCTAGGATTTGCTATGCGTAGCATTGGCAAATCCATTTCACGCGGAAAAACGCCGGGAAAGAGGCGTTTTTCCAGGTTTTTCATGGCCGGTTTGTGCTGCCGCAGGGCGGCAGTATGGCGGTGGGTTTGGTACATTCAGGGATGGATAAGAGGAGGAAAGTGGTATGAAAGTAGTGATTATCGGCGGTGTGGCGGCCGGGACGAAAGTGGCGGCGAAGCTGAAGAGGGAAAGGCCGCAGGATGAAATTGTTATTTATACGAAGGGAAGGGATATTTCTTATGCGGGGTGCGGCCTTCCGTATTATATCGGCGGCTCTATTCAGACGGAGGAAGAGCTGATTGTGAATACGCCTGCAAAATTTATGGGGCTGACAGGGACTAAGGTGTATACGGGCAGTGAAGTGGTGGCGGTGGATGCGGCCGCGAAAACCATTTCTGTCCGGGGGGACGGATTGCAGTCGGTCGGTTATGATAAGCTGGTCATAGCGGTAGGGGCAGAACCTGGTATCCCGCCCGTGGAGGGTGTCGGGCTTCCCGGTGTGTTCAGTGTCCGTACACCGGAGGACGCCATCGGTGCGAGGAAGTATGCGGAGGAACATCATTGCCGGCGCGCGGTAGTAGTCGGCGGCGGTTTTATCGGCCTTGAGGTGGCTGAGAACCTTATGGCAAGGGGAATGAATGTGACGGTGATGGATATGGCGCCGCAGCTTATGCCGAATATTTTTGACAGTGAGATGGCGGATTATGTGAGAAGGCAGCTTCAGGGGAAAGGGCTGCGTATTCTGACGGGGACGGCATTGAACGGGATCGGCGGCAGCGGCGCGGTGGAGAATGTTCAGACGGGCGCAGGGGTATTGCCGGCGGATATGGTTATCCTGGCAGCGGGGATCCGTCCGGCGACGAAGTTCCTGGCGGATTCAGGGCTGGAGATGGAAAGAGGCTGTATCGTGACCGATGAATACCAGCAGACTAACTTGTCGGATGTTTATGCGGTGGGCGACTGCGCCATTGTGAGGAACCGTATCACAGGGAAGCGGCAATGGTCGGCTATGGGTTCCACCGCAAATATAACGGGCAGGACGCTGGCGCTGAACCTTGGCGGAGAGCGGATGGGTTATGGCGGCTGCCTTGGGACGGGAGTGGTAAAGCTTGCAGACGGGCTGAATGCGGCGCGTACGGGATTGACGCAGGAGCAGGCAGAAGCGGAAGGTTTCCGGGCGGCTGCTGTTTTGTGTGTGACGGATGATAAAGCGCATTATTACCCGGATGCCGGTACTTTTGTGACGAAGCTGGTTGCCGATGCAGACACGCACAGGCTGTTGGGAATGCAGGTGATCGGGGGCGGAGCGGTGGATAAAATGGCGGATATTGCGGTGACAGGTATTTCCATGGGTTGTAAGGCGGAAGATTTTCTTACGATGGATTTTGCTTATGCGCCTCCGTTTTCCACGGCGATCCATCCTTTTGCGGCAGCCTGCGGCATTCTGGCCAATAAACTGAGCGGAAGAATGGAATCCTTTACCCCTGCGGAATATGCCGCAGGCGCAGCAAAGGACTACCGTCTGATCGATGCACATCCGGCTCCCACAATCCCCGGAGGGGAATGGCTGGATCTTACCAAAGCGGAGGAAGCTTCCGCGAAGTATGGCAGGGAGGAAAAGCTGCTGTTGGTATGTGCGAAAGGGAAACGAGGGTATCTGACGCAGAATAAACTCCGCGCATTGGGATTTACGCAGACCCGTGTATTGGAGGGCGGCGCTTTCTTCAATGTGATTAAGAGAGCTGTCCCGGCAGGCGGGAAATTGCCGCCGGAAGAGATTAAGCGTGTAAAGGGCCTGGGCTGTTTACAGGATAAGCGGTACGGCGATGTGTTCAATGTCCGTGTAATTACGAAGAACGGCAAGATTACGGCAGAAGAATACCGGGTGATCGCGGAAGGGGCGGAGCGTTTCGGAAACGGCGAAATTACAATGACGACGCGTCTGACGATAGAGATCCAGGGGGTTCCCTATGCCAATATTGATCCGCTGATTGCTTTCCTGGCGGAGCATAATCTGGAGACAGGCGGTACGGGTTCCCTGGTGCGTCCGGTGGTATCATGCAAAGGGACTACCTGTCAGTACGGTTTGATCGATACTTTTGATATAAGTGAGAAAATTCACGAACGTTTTTATGAGGGATATCATCATGTGACCCTGCCCCATAAATTTAAGATAGCGGTCGGGGGATGTCCGAATAACTGTGTGAAACCGGATCTGAATGACCTTGGGATTATCGGGCAGCGTATACCGATGTTTGATTTTTCAAAATGCCGGGGATGTAAGAAATGCCAGGTTGAAACGGCCTGCCCTGTGAAGGTTGCCCGGGTGGAAGAGGGTATGCTGAAGGTGGACAGTGATTCCTGCAACGGCTGCGGGCGGTGTAAGAATAAATGTCCTTTCGGGGTTACTGAGGAGTATGTCAACGGTTACAAAATCTATATCGGCGGAAGATGGGGCAAGAAAATTGCAAACGGCCGGCCGTTAGATAAGATTTTCACAAGCGAGGAGGAAGTGTTGGATACGGTGGAGCGGGCGATCCTTTTCTTCCGTGAGGAGGGTGTGACAGGGGAACGTTTCGCGGATACGGTAAACCGTCTTGGGTTCGACTATGTGCAGGATAAGCTGCTCCATGCGGATATTGATAAGTCGGCAATTCTGGAGAAGAAAGTGAAGGGCGGCGCGACCTGCTAGAGCGTGTTTGAAAAATGCTTTCCGGCAGATGCGAGTCACAATTTGTGGGAGATGAAAAGTATATATGCTTAAAAGCAAGTTTGCTTTGGCAAATTTGCTTTGCCAAGTTTGCTTTGCCAAATGAAGGGCGCAAAGTGGGGCGTGCAGTAATCGTTTCACCATTTTGCGAGATCTTTGCCCTCATTCGGGGCAAACCTCTCACAAACTGCGGCGCACATCTGGCGAAAAGCAGATTTTAAACAGTTACTAAGGATATAGTGAAAAGAAAGTTCAGGCAGGGATAGGGATGAAGAATTCGGGTATTTTAATTATTTTTATTATGGCAGTTTTTTGCCTGTCTGCCTGCGGGCAGGCAGACGGGCAGGGCGGCAGTGCATATACGTTTACGGACGACCTGGGAAGGGAAGTTACGGTGGGCTCTTATGAGCGTGTCGCCACATTGCTTGGAAGTTATGCGGATATGTGGGTACTGGCAGGAGGAGAGGTCTGTTCGGCGCCGGATGATGCGTTTACGGATTTTGACCTGCCTTTGGCGGAAGGCACGGTGAATCTGGGCGCTACCAAAAGGCTCAGCCTGGAACAGCTCCTTGCCAGTAACCCTGATTTTGTCCTTGCCAGCACGAATACGCCGCAGCATCTGGAGTGGCAGCAGGCAATGGAAGGGGCAGGGATTACGGTCGCATATTTTGATGTGAACTGTTTTGACGATTATCTGCGGGTGCTGAAAATATGTACGGAGATTACAGGTGAGCCGGATCGCTACGAGCAGTATGGAACCGGGATCCGGAAGCAGATAGATGAAATCCTGGAGCATTTTGCGGGGCGCAGGGGGCAGACTGTCCTGGTTATGCGCGCTTCTGCTACGAGTATACGTGCGAAGAACAGCCAGGATAATGTGCTTGGTGAAATGCTGGGAAGCTTCGGGTGTGTGAATATTGCGGATACGGATGAGAGCCTTTTGGAAAATCTCAGCATTGAGAGCATTATGCTCCGCAACCCGGATAAAATTTTTATTGTGCAGTCCGGCGACGACACGGAGGGGACAAAGGAGAATATAGAGGCGATGTTCCGGGAGAACCCTTTGTGGAATGAACTGGATGCGGTAAAAAACGGGCAGGTATATTTCCTGGACAAGCACTTGTATAACCTGAAGCCTAATGCGCGCTGGGCGGAGGCTTATGAGATATTGGCGGGGCATTTAACATGAAAAGAGTTCTAAGGCGTTGGAGGACGCCGCCTTAGAACTTTTAGGATTTGCCGTGCAAAGCATTGCAAATCTGTTTCATGCGGAAGAAGGAACTGATCGGAAGAAATGATAAGCAGAAATGATATGTGGAAATGGGATAAAAGGTAATGGGCTGGAAGAAGAGGATGCAGGGCAGGAGGAACAGGAAGCGGAATGGGGAGGTGCAGGGCGGCTGGCGGCAGAGGCATTGGCGGCTGCTGTTAGGAGGCGCATGCCTGCTTAGTTTGTTGGCGGTCTGCTCCAGCCTGTGCCTGGGGAATGTGAATTTCAGCCCGGCGCGGTTGGTTTCTTTGCTGGCGGGAAGCGGCGGGGGGATGGAACGGAGTATTATCCTGTATGCCAGGCTTCCGCGTACGTTGGCTGCGTCTTTTGCCGGGGCGGCGCTGGCCGTGTCGGGGGCCGTGCTGCAGAATGTGCTGGCTAACAAGCTGGCTTCGCCGGGGATTATCGGCGTCAATGCCGGGGCGGGGCTTGGGGTTACGCTTTGCTGTGCTTTTGGTATTTTGTCGGGCGGCGCGGTTTCTTTCGCGGCATTTGCCGGAAGTTTGGCAACGGTTTTTCTGATTTTTCTTTTTTCGTCCCGTACCAGCGCTTCGAAAACAACGGTGATCCTGGGCGGTGTAGCGATGAACAGTGTTTTGAATGCAATCTGTGAGTCTGTGACGGTTTTGGATACGGATGTGGCTATGCTCAGCATAGATTTCCGGGTGGGTGGTTTTTCCGCTGTTTCTTATACCCGGCTGGTTCCGGCTATGGTGCTTATCCTGCTGGCTTTTGGAGTGTTGTTTACTCTTTGCAATGAACTGGATGTGGTGACGCTTGGGGATGAGACGGCCAGGGGGATTGGGCTGTCTGTGGGCAGATACCGGATGCTTTTTCTGGTTCTGGCGGCTTTGCTGGCCGGGGCGGCAGTCAGCTTTGCGGGGCTGTTGGGTTTTATCGGGCTGATTGTGCCGCATTTTGTCCGCAGGTTTGCGGGAAATGAGAGCGGGCGGTTCCTGCCTTTGTGTGTCGTAGCCGGGGCGGGGTTTGTCACATTTTGCGATATGGTGTCCCGGCTGCTGTTTGCTCCCTATGAGCTGCCTGTGGGTATCTTGATGTCAGTGATCGGAGGGCCTGTTTTCCTGTTCCTTTTGGTCCGGCATAAGGGAGGGCACCGGTATGATTGAACTTAAGAGTGTTTCCGCGGGCTATGGGAAATGCGGGATTGTGCATGATGTGAGCCTTACCATACCGGAAGGAAAGGTAACGGCACTGATTGGGCGCAACGGCAGCGGGAAGAGTACGCTGCTTAAGGCTATGCTTGGGTTTATTCCGAGGAGCGGCGGCGACATTCTGTTTAACGGTATACCGTTAAACAGGATGTCGCGGGCGGAGATTGCAAGGGAAATCGCTTATCTGCCGCAGGGGAAGAATGTCCCCGATATTTCGGCCGGGCGCATGGTGCTCCATGGGAGGTTCCCGTATTTGAAGTATCCCAGGAAGTACCGGGAGCAGGATTTCGTAATTGCGGAGGATGCCATGAGGCAGATGGGGATTTCGGGACTGGCGCAAAAGAGGATGGCCGAGCTTTCGGGAGGGATGAGGCAGAAAGTGTATATTGCAATGGCACTGGCACAGCAGGCCCCGGCCATTGTCATGGATGAGCCGACTACTTATCTGGATATCGGGGAGCAGTTTAAATTTGCCGGGATGGTCAGGCAGTTGTCCGAAAGCGGCAAGACGGTCCTGCTGGTACTGCACGATATCCTGCTGGCGCTTAAAATTTCCGACCAGGTGGCGGCTATGCAGCAGGGGAGGATCCTGCAGTGCGGGACGCCCGGGGAAATGGTGGATTCCAATGTGACAGGGAGGCTTTACGGGGTGGCTGTGAAGTCTTTCCGGACGGACAGGGGGGTGCAGTATTATTATGAAGCGGACGGGGAATCATTATAATTTATGAAGTATTATTCCTAACCCGGATAAGCCGGAACCAAAGTTTTGCCGTTTTGCGCAGGATTTCATTCTTAAGTGCCTGAGGAATGAGGGTTGCAGTTCATGCCCAATGTCATTAACTTAAGCTTTTCGGGGTGCTGCAGACCATATATCTCAATCCGGACCATTGAAAGACGCCGGCACTTAGGCGCCGTGTTTTGGCGCCTTAGTGCCGTTGCGTCTGCCGCTGAGCGAAAGCGTGTCCGGATGAGATATGTGGTCTGCAGCACCCCGGGAAGCTTAAGTGAATGACATTGGTTCATGCCCTCATAATGGACGCAGGATTGGGTATTGACTTTTCACTGGATATTTCATACAATTTCTTTAGGGCACAAGGATTTTTATGGTATGGGAAATACAGGAAAACAGAGGAGTATCAGAAAGGAAGATAGCAGATGTCAGAAAAAAATATACCATACAAGATTTATCTGGAAGAGGAGGAGATGCCAAGGCAATGGTACAATGTCCGGGCGGATATGAAGAATAAGCCGGCGCCGCTGCTGAATCCGGGTACGCTGGAACCCATGACTTTTGAGGAACTGCGGGGGGTATTCTGCGATGAACTGGTGAAGCAGGAGCTGAATGAAACGGATGCCTTTATTGATATTCCCCAGGAGATACAGGATTTTTATAAAATGTACCGCCCGGCGCCGCTGGTACGGGCATATTGCCTGGAAAAGAAGCTGGATACCCCGGCAAAAATTTATTATAAATTTGAAGGGAACAACACGAGCGGGAGCCATAAGCTGAATTCTGCCATTGCACAGGCTTATTATGCAAAGCAGCAGGGTTTAAAGGGTGTGACGACAGAAACGGGTGCAGGCCAGTGGGGGACGGCGCTTTCTATGGCATGTTCTTATTTCGGGCTGGACTGCCATGTGTATATGGTCAAAGTATCTTATGAACAAAAACCGTTCCGCCGCGAGGTGATGCGCACTTACGGCGCACAGGTGACACCCTCGCCTTCGGACAGCACGAAGGTGGGGCGGAAGATTCTGGAGGAATTCCCCGGCACGTCAGGAAGCCTTGGCTGCGCAATTTCAGAAGCGGTGGAGGCGGCGACAAGCAGGGAAGGATACCGGTATGTATTGGGAAGCGTATTGTCCCAGGTATTGCTTCATCAGACGATTATCGGGGAAGAGACAAGGATTGCCCTGCGGAAATATGATATCAAACCGGACATTATTATCGGGTGCGCAGGAGGCGGCTCGAATTTAGGCGGTCTGGTTTCCCCGTTTGTCGGCGAGATGCTGAGGGGGGAAGCCGATTACCGGATTGTGGCGGTGGAGCCTGCGTCCTGCCCGAGCCTTACAAGGGGGAAATATGTATATGATTTCTGCGACACCGGGAAAGTATGCCCGCTGGCGAAAATGTATACGCTGGGGAGCGGTTTCATACCGGCGCCGAATCATGCAGGGGGCCTGCGCTACCATGGCATGAGTTCTATTATGTCGCAGCTTTACCACGATAAGCTGATTGAGGCTGTCAGTGTGGAACAGACGGCAGTATTCCGGGCGGCGGAGCAGTTTGCCAGGGTGGAGGGTATCCTTCCGGCACCGGAAAGCGCCCATGCGATAAAAGTCGCTATAGACGAGGCGATGAAATGTAAAGAAACCGGGGAAGAGAAAACGATTGTCTTTGGGCTTACAGGCACCGGTTACTTTGATATGGTGGCATATGGCAGGTTCCATGACGGGGAAATGTCGGATTATATCCCTACGGATGAGGATTTGGCAAAAGGGTTTGCGGGGATTCCTTCCGTTCCGGGGAATGAATCATAAAAAGAGACACAGGCAGGTACAGCAAAAAGGTATATTTAAGGAAAGCAGGTGGTAAGAGATGAAAAAAGGATTGGCAGCAGCAGCCGTTTGTCTGGCGGTTTTAGCCATGCCTCTTCCGGTGATGGCGGCGCAGACCTGTCCCGTGAGCGGCTGTGCAATGGGGAATTGTTTTATGGTCGCGGATGAGTATGGTATGTGCGGGAATCATTGTTTCACGGACGAAAACGGGGATGGTATCTGTGACTATCATTGTTATGCGGATGAGGACGGCGACGGCATCTGCGATTATTTCGCGGATGATAACGGTGACGGTATTTGTGATCATTGCCATAACCATGGACGGCCTGCAGCTACTGCTGCACAGGGCGGCAGATGGGGAGGACGCCGTGGGTGCTGCCGCGGCGGGTATCGCAGAGGCTGCTGGTAAGGAGAAGTAGGAAGACGGGCGCGGAGCGGTGAAACAGTTACACCGCGGCGGATTGAGGAATGGATTTTTAAATATGCCCTGTGATGGCCTGCGTCTGCAGGCAGTGGACGGGACGTATCCGGAAATCAGTTTCCTGTTGATGTACAGTGGAATGTACGGAGGCTGGGAAGAATTTTCGGGTACGTCCTGTTTGATTTGTACGGGAACCGGATTTTCTTAGGGGAGCATTTATTTCTGAGTAAAAAGCAGTTTCCGTTTGTATTCGATGCAGATGTGTGCTATAGTTTTTTTAGTGCCGGCGTCTTTCGGCGGACTGAAACGGCCTATAGTCTTGGCAGTAAAGAAAGTTTATTGGAAGCAGTACCGTGCGCTCTGCTTGCGGTATGCGGGGGTATATGAATGAAAAAGAAGAGTATTTTCAGGCAGTTGCTGATTCCGGTGATGGCGATTATCTGTACGCTTGCAGTGGTATTGCCGGCGATTTTTACCACATCCTATGAAAAGGATATTTATTCGAGGAATCAGGATATCTCAAAACTTCTGGCGGGTGAGATATCCGCTTTTATGGATGGGGCATATCGTATGAATGAAGAACTGGCGAACAATCCGGTTATTTTGACGATGGAAACGGAAGCGCAGGTTCCGGTCCTGGAAGATTGTGTGGGAAGGAATCCCTATCTGGATCAGCTTTACATACAGGGGACGGACGGTATGCAGACGGGACGTTCGTCGGGGGAGCTGGCAAACCGTTCCAACAGGTGGTGGTTTGTACAGATGATGGAGGAGCAGGAGGCTTTTATTTCGAAATCTTATTATTCCGTGGCGACAGGCATGCCCTGTGCTTCCATTTTCTTCCCGATGTACCGGGACGGGGTTTTGGCAGGTGTTTATGCGGCGGATTTGAAACTGGATTTCCTGCAGGAGCTGATTCGGGAATATTCGCGGGAGGAGGACGGCAGGGTTTCCTTTGTAATAGATGGGGAAGGCGTGGTGGTCGCGCACCCGGATATTGTGCAGGTGGAGGAGCAGTATAATTACAGGGATATGGTACGGACGGTTTCGGTCAAGGACGCTTCCGGGGCGCCGGCGGCGGACAGTGAGGGAAATATTATAACCGAGCAGCACCGGCTGGATATTTCGGAGGGCTATGGACAGGCTATCAGGCAGGTGATGGCGGGCAGCAGCGGGAGCGGGAAAATATCTTATGGCAATAAGACGTATTATATCAGCTATACGCCTATCCCTCTGCTGGGGAAATCGGATTCCTGGTCGTTGGTTACTTTGCAGGAAAGGGGTTCGGCGATGTCCATGGTGAACCGGATGCTTGTGGCAGTGGTTATTATTTCGCTGTTTGCCATGGCGGCGGCAATGTTTTTCATCGTTTTGCTGGCACGGAAACTGACCAGGCCGGTGGTTTCCATATCGGGGCTTATGAAAGATGCAGCGGAGGGGGATTTTTCCGCCCATGCGGAGGAAAGCAGCGGGAATGAGGTCGGGCAGTTGGCGGCGAGCTATAATATGATGGCCGGGAAGATTTCCGGCGCCCTTGCCCGTATCCTGGAATTTACGCAGGAGCTGCTCCGCTGTTCCGCCACCCTGCAGGGGATTGCGTCCGAAATCGGGGAAACGAGCCGTTCACTGAAGGAGATATCCGACGGGACGGTAACGCAGACGGCTGATGTGGAGCAGGTCGTGGGGCGTATGGCAGATATGGAAGGGAGGTTCGCGGAACTGAAGGATAAGAGCGGGAATCTTCTCCGGGAGGCGGAGCGCACAATGGAATCCGGAGAGGAGGGGATCCGCAGTATCCATGAGCTGGAGGAGCAAAACCGCCATGTGGAGGCCAATGTAAGCCGTTCTTACGGGAAAATCAAGGCTTTGGAGACGCGTTCCGCCGAAATTTCGGATATTGTGGAGACAATCGGCAACATTTCTTCGGAGACGGAATTGCTTGCATTGAATGCAAGTATTGAGGCAGCGAGGGCAGGTGAGAACGGGCGGGGCTTTGCCGTGGTGGCGGAGTCGATCGGGAAGCTGGCAGCCGATTCTACCCGGGCAACGGCAAATATCGGGAGTATTATCGGTGAGCTTTGCCATGATGTGGAGGAGATTGTTTCAGGCACCGAAGAGGTGAAGCGGACGATGGCTTTGCAGGTTGAGGCAGTGCGGAAAGTGGGTGAGGTTGTCCTTGATTTTAAGAGGATTACGGAGCAGACAGGCAGTTCGGCAGACGATATGAACAGGCTGATAGAGGAAATGTTTGAAATTGACCAGTCTATTGTAAGCGCCGCGCAGCGGATCAGCGATGTATCGAAGAAAACGGAGGATTTGTCTGTGGAGGCGGCGTCTTCCCTGGAAAGGGAACTGGGGGAGATTCAGGGCAGTGTGCAGAGCCTGACGGCGGTTTCCGCAGAGATGGGGAAGGAGATGGGGAAATTCAGGCTGGCGGAGCCGGAAAAGAATGGATAAAAGGATAAGGGAGATGCGGCCGGGAGGGGACGGGAAAAAGGAAAGGATGGTGTAAATGGGCAAGGCGGAAAAAACGAATGAACTGGGGACGAAAAAGATTAGCTCTCTGCTGTTTAATCTGGCGATTCCCGCAATTATTGCCATGCTGGTGAGTATGCTGTATAACATGGTGGACCGGATTTATATCGGCAATATGAAGGATGGGACAATCGGTATGGCGGGATTGGCGGTAGCGGTGCCTATCGTTACGCTGATCCAGGGGTTTACGCAGTTGTTTGGCACAGGAGGCGCGCCTCTGGCCGCAATCCGGCTGGGGAAGCAGGAGAAGAAAGAGGCGGAGGAGATTATGATGGCTTCTTTCACGGCGTTGGTGGTGTCCGGTATTGTACTGACGGCGGTGATTGAGCTGTTTAAGGAACCGATACTTTTATTATTTGGGGCTGACGAGGTATCGCTGCAGCCTGCGGTGGAGTATATAAGGGTCTATGCTTTGGGGACGGTGTTCGTGCAGGTTGCACAGGGGATGAATGCCTACATTAACACGCAGGGTTTTGCGAAGATGGGGATGTCTACCATATTGATTGGGGCAGTTTTGAACATCGTACTGGATCCGATTTTCATTTTCGGTATGGGAATGGGGATTACGGGCGCTGCCCTGGCGACCATTATTTCGCAGGGGGTATCGGCGGTATGGGTAATGTATTTTCTGTTAAAGAAATCCCCGATGAAGATGCGGCGGGAATTTCTGCTGCCGAAATTTGCCACTTTGGGGGCTATTATGATGCTGGGGGTTTCTCCTTTTGTCATGAGCGCCACGGAAGGGCTGCTGCAGATATCCTTCAACAACCAGATGTCGCTTTACGGGGGGAGCATGGCTGTGGGTTCCATGGCAATCTTAATGAGTTTATATCAGATGGTGCTGCTGCCGCTCACCGGTATCACGCAGGGGGCGCAGCCGATCTTATCTTATAATTACGGGGCGGAGGATTATGAAAGGGTCAGGGCGACTTTCCGTCTGTCTTTTAAAGTTTGCCTGTTGTATTCTTTTGTTGTGGCCGGAAGCATTATGCTCTGCGCCCCTGTCTTTGCGCGGATTTTCTCCGGTGATGCGGATACGATCCGTTATGCGGCATGGGCAATCCGGATTTATTTGTTCGGCGGGACGGTGTTCGGCGCGCAGATTGCCTGCCAGCAGTCTTTTATGGCGCTGGGGCAGGCGAAACGTTCTATCTGTATGGCTTTGCTGCGTAAGGTCGTGCTGCTGATACCGCTGATTTATATTTTGCCTGCCGTATTGGGAAATTCCGTGTTTGCACAGACAATGGCGGGCGCTGTCCTTGATTTGACAAAGGATGGGGGAAGGACATTCTGTGTTTTGCTGGCAGAGCCGATTGCGGATATCCTGGCGGCAACGGTCACGACGCTGACGTTTTTGAATTTCTATACGAAAAAATTGAAGAAGTAGCGAAAAACTGAAGAAATAGCGAAGATGTTGACAAACCACACTTTCTCGGCGGAGATTGTGTGGTTTATTCGCATTTTCCCGGTTGACTTCCTGTGATTTTGTAGAGTAAGATATAGGGGATAAGGGAGTGAAAGACAGGAAATAAGGTATGATATAGAAAACAAAGAAAAAGACAGGGAACGGAGTAAAGGGCAGGGAACGGAACAGAATGCAGGAAGCAGGGGAGGATTTAGAAGAAATGCAGGGACAGGGGGCGTAAGTAGATATGAGACGTTTTGCAATGGATCGGCTGTATGAGTGGAAGGAAGATCCGGATCGGCTTCCGCTGGTTATACATGGGGCAAGGCAGACGGGTAAGACCTGGCTTATGAGGGAATTTGGCAATACGGGTTTTTAAAAATGTGCCTATATAAATTTTGACAGTAACAGGAGGATGCAGCAACTCACAGCTGGCGAAAGAAAATAAAAAATTTATTTATAGTGTACTGCGGGAGGGCGCCCGTGCAAAAGATTTTGAACTGGCTATCCGGTGGCTTTGTGACTGCGGCCTGTGCTGTAAAGTGGGGAGGGTGAAAAAGGGGGCGGTCCCGTTAAAGGCATATTCCGGCCGGAAAAGGACGGGCGGATATTGTGTATCTTCCAAGAAATCAGCACAGAGATAAACCGGCGCTCCTGGTGGAATTAAAGTGGAATAAAACTGCAGAAAGCGCAATCGGGCAAATCAGGGAAAAATGTTATCCGAGGGCTTTGCAAGAATATAAGGGGAATCTGCTTTTGGTAGGCATCAGTTATGATGAAAAAACCAAGGAGCATACCTGCCGGATTGAACCATTTATCTTGTAGAGAGCCAAAGTCAATGAAGAGTGCTGCCCGTATTTACGCGGCAGACAGTATTTGCGGCAGACAGTATTTGCAGCAGACAGTATTTGCAGCAGACAGTATTTGCAGCAGATCTTCCCCCCGGCGTGACGGGAATCACGCCGGGGGGAAGATCTGCCATACTTTTTACCAATTGGAGAAAATGCTGCAGATCCTTAGGTTAATTTTGCCCAGTCCCTTATTCCGCTTCATACCGGTTAGACCGCCATACGGTGTCTACCAGGTGTGCGATGCGCAGTTTAAGCTGCTCCTGTGAAAGGGTGCCGTTTTCCAGTTCGGCCCGGATATTGGCATGGTCGTTCGGAATACCGGGCATAACCAGATCGTTGCCTGCGCGCATACATCCGGCTGCGGTACAGTCCGGCCCGTTGTGTGTGGTAGTCCAGTCGGTCATAAAGACGCCTTTGAAGCCCCATTCGTCACGGGCAGCTTTTGTACAGAGGTCATAGTTATTGGCCGCATGGATGCCGTTTACCAGGTTGTAGCTGGTCATGATGGACATGGGCTGGCTTTCCTTTACGGCAATTTCAAAGCCTTTCAGATAGATTTCACGCAGGGTACGCTCGGAAATGACGGAGTCGGAACCCATGCGGTTGTCTTCCTGGTTGTTGCATGCAAAGTGTTTGATTGTGGTCCCGCACCCGTATACGGACTGTACACCGTCGGTCATGGCGGCAGCCATCCTGCCGGCAAGGAGCGGGTCTTCGGAATAATATTCAAAATTCCGTCCGCACAGAGGGTTGCGGTGGATATTCATACCGGGCGCCAGCCAGAGCGTTACACAGAACAGGTTCATTTCTTCCGCTACGGCTTTGCCTACTGTCCGGAGAAGTCTTTTATCCCAGCTCTGTGCCAGCAGTGTCCCGATGGGGAAAGCCGTGCAGTACTGGTAATAAAGCTGTGCATCGCCGAAATCCACATTCCTTGCGAGGAAGCCGTGCTCTAAGCTCATTTCGAAAGGAGCCGGCTGTATTTTGCCGTCTTTTACCGGATAGCTCTGGAGCAGGCGCAGGCCCGCGGGGCCGTCTGCCAGGACAATCGGTGCCAGGTTTTTGTCTTCCAGGGCACAACTGCTTGTCTGGGCGGCGGAACCCGGCACGGAAATACCGGCGGAACCGAGCGCGCCGTCCCCCAGTTCTTCGGCAGCACCCTGGCCTTTGCCCGGATCCCCGGTAGCTAAGAGGATTAGCTGGTCAAGGCTTAAGGACTCCACGAACTGCCATACTTCGGGGGAAATGCTGTCTTTTTCTTTGCCGTAGGCAATGGTGTCTGTCTTCAGGCCGGACGCATCTATGGTAAGGGAAGGCACCTGCCCGGCATCTGCAAGCCAGGCATCCCGCAGCGCCTTTACGGCATCCCTGGGAGCGGACAGTTCCTGCAGATCCTCTTTCAGCGGGCAGATGTGCTCTGTCTTTACAAGCAGGGCGTCGTCTGTCAGCTCTATAATGCCCGCCAGGGAGGAATCGGCGATGCTGTTGCCGGCAAACAGGCCGTAGGAGCCTTTTTCAAGAACCCACCCAGGTGTCTGCGTGCAGAAGGAAGCAAGGGCGTAGAGAGGGATTTGGATGGTCAGTTCCTCGGATTCTCCCGGAGCCAGCAGCTTTGTTTTGGCGAAGCCGGCCAGACGGCGGTATTCTTTCTCCATGCGCTCCTGCGGGCAGGACACATAGACCTGTACAACTTCTTTGCCGCTGTAGGTGCTGCCGGTGTTGGTTACGGAGGCAGTTACGGAAACGGAATCGTTATCCTCTTTTGCAATGCTTTTCACGGCGATGGAGAAGTCCGTATAGGACAGTCCGTAGCCGAAGGGATAGCGTACCGGTATCTGGAAAGTATCAAAATAACGGTAGCCGACATAGATGCCCTCTTCGTATTTTTCCGTCTCTACATTTCCGTTGTTGTGGGAAAATGTCTTGGAATTCGGATAGTCTTCGTATTTGTATGCCCAGGTATCGGTAAGTTTCCCGCTGGGGGTTACTTCTCCGGTAAGGATGGACGCCACGGCATTGCCTGTCTCCATACCGGGCTGGGAGATCAGCACTACGCCGGAGATATTTTTGTAGGTATCCAGGAAGGAGAGGTCGATAATACCGCCGGAGTTGATCAGGAGGATCACATCTTTGTACATCGCGCAGATGTTTTTCAGGATCTCCGCTTCTTTTTCATTCAGGTAATAATCGCTCTCCTTTGCAAAACGGTCTGCCGCTTCCCCGGCAATACGGCTGATGACATAGACTGCCGTGCAGGCATCGGTTTTTTCCGGAAGGTCGCCTGCGGGCATGGCATATTGTGTGGAGGCATAGGCGTTGAACAGGGGTGTGGGGCCGCCTCCGGCACGGTCAATTTTGTCCCATACTTCCTGACGCCAGTCAAGGCGCGACTGTTCATATTGTTTTTTGAAGCTTTCAATCCAGCTTTCGGTTGTTATTTCGTAGCCTGCCTGTTTGAGGCCGTCGTAGATGCTCACCACTTCCCGCTCGTTGACATCGCCGGAACCGGTCCCGCCTTTGATGGGATTGGAGGCGCCGGGGCCGTAGAGGGCCAGCTTGGAGCCTTTTGCCACGGGCAGTACGCCGTTTTCGTTTTTCAGGAGGACGAAGCCTTCCTCGGCCGCAGTTTTTGCCACTTTGCGGTGTTCGGTTTCATAGGGCTGCACTTCCTGCGAAGCAGTACCGGTCAGTCCGGTTTCTTTCAGTGTTTTGTTCATGTTTTGATCCTTTCCTTTCTTCCTGTTTTGTTTGATTGCGCACGGACACCCGGAAGAAATATGCCAGCAAGGGCTGACGGATGCCCGGTGTGCGGGCAGGGAAAGCCTTCTCCTGCCTGATGATAAAAGATTAAGATAAATCAGGGAAATAATATATTAAAATTCTTGGAAAAGTGGTAAAATGCTGATAGAGATTATGCTTTATTTATATTGTCTGAGAGGCAGTTATGGTTTTGGAGCGGGCAGGCTCTAAGTTAATGGCATTGGTTTTGGAAAAGGAGACGGATATGTTTTTGGGGGATTACTATAAGAAAAAGTGCAAAGAAATGCGGTATAGCGATGAAATGAAGAAATGTATAGAAGATGCATGCCAATATTGCATAGAGAATGTGAATGGCGGCCCTGGGAAGAAAAATGGACAGCCTTTAATGCTGTTGGGCAAAATCCAGAGTGGGAAAACCAGGGCATTTACCGGGTTAATGGCTTTGGCCTTTGACAATGGTTTTGATTATGTGTTTATTTTAACGAAAAACAGTAAGGCTTTGGTGGAGCAGACCTACAAGAGGATGCGCAAAGAATTCGGACGGTTCATAGAGGAGGACAAGGTCGATGTGAACGATATTATGAAATTACAGGAGGATCTGACCCCGTATGAATTAGATAAGAAAATAATCATTATAGCGAAAAAGCAGAAAGATAATTTGCTGCGGATGTGTAATTTCATAAAGGATTATATGATGGATGGGGATAAGCAATGCCTTGTTATTGACGACGAAGCAGATACGGCGGGGATTGGATATGAAAAAATAAAGGATACATCAAATGAATTCAGCCTGCGGACAGTTGCCGCTGAAGTGAATAAAATGCGGGGGAGTTTGGACGGGTATGTATTTGTACAGGTGACGGCCACGCCGTATGCCTTATATCTTCAGCCGGAATTTGACGGGACGGCGATAAAACCCATAAAGCCGATGAAAACCGTGCTGGTACCGTCGGGCGATAAATATATAGGCGGAGAATATTATTTTATTGAGTCAAATAATGAGGACAGCCAGGGGCGTTTCATCTTTGAGGAAGTATCGGATGAAGAGCAGGAGATTGTTTCAGCCAAAACAGCAGACAGGAGGAGATTCAAAGAAGAAGAAATCCTGATCAGGGAAGACCGGCTTGCGGAAATTACAAAAATATTTGTGGAGAAATTGAGGCTGGAAGAACCGGGCGAAAAAGAGTATATTGACAGTCTTTTGGAAGAAAGTTACCGGGATTTAAGGAGATCCATAAGAGCTTTTGGATTCCGGATGCCTACGCGGAGGAAAGCAAGGGAGCTTTTTTATGAAGCGTTGCACAAAGGATGGGTAAAAGTCAGTATTGTCAACAGTGAAGATGATATTAATAAATATTTGAATGAGGATACAGGGGAATTAAGGTTAAGGACGCCTTTTTCTATATTTGTAGGAGGGCAGGTGCTGGACAGGGGAGTTACAATACCTAACATGGTCGGGTTTTATTATGGGAGATGTCCCAAGACAATGCAGCAGGATACGGTTATGCAGCATTCCAGGATGTTTGGTTACAGGGAAGAGGAGCTGCTGTCCATTACGCGTTTTTATACGACAAGGAAGATATATGAAAATATGATTAAAATAACGGAGGTAGATGCGGCGTTAAGGGAAGATATCAGGCGCGGGCGTTTTGAAGACGGGATATGTTTCATAGAAAGCAGGGCAGGTTCGGCATCGGCTTCTAAAATCGTACCTTGTTCACCGGGCAAAATAAGTGTGACAAATGTAATTTATCTTAAACCTTTATCCAGGGTTCTCCCGATTGGGTTTACACCGAAAGCAAGGGCTGTTACGGATGAGGTTAATAAAAGCATAGATGATATTTTGGACACATATATGCGCCGTACCGAAAGACGTCCGGTGTTGGCGGACAGGGGAGATGCGGAAAGAATCATAAAGAAAGTTTATGGTACATTGGTACCGGATGAGGGCAGCAACCGATTTGTGGAAGCGGAAACAATGATTTCAATACTCCGCTATGTAGCAAAAAAGGGCGATAAGTGTTATTTACTGGTCAGGAGGGACAGGGAAGTTTCGAAATACAAAGACAATGGGATGGTTTACTCGGACGCGCCTGATAATGGGAATGACGAGAGGAAAATGGCAAGGGATGCCGCGGAGAAATATCCTTGTTTGATTTTGCTTTTCCAAAGAAAAAAAGATAAGGGGTGGAAAAACAGGGAATTTTGGTGGCCGGTGCTGGTGCTCCCGAAAAATACGCAGAAGACAATGTACGCGTTGCCGGAAGCCGGTGCGAAAATCCGTAAAAGGTAAGGTATTGGCTGGATCCGGAGGACAATGGTTTTGGTTGGAAGTGAAAAGGAGATGGGGGAGCGGCGGGGTTATGAGGAAGAGAGCCAGGGAACAGATTTCTTATCTGGAGTATATGAACAGGGAGAATGATTTCCAGCACAGTGATTATGAAGAAGAGCTGCGTATGTACCGGTATGTCAGGAATGGGGATCCGCGGGCGGTGGAGGAGGCACGCAAAAGCTTCTGCGCCCGGAAGCAGGGGCATTTGTCGGATGATCCGCTGACAAATATGAAGTATCTGTTTGTGGCGTCCATAACTTTGGTAATGCGGGCCGCGATTACCGGGGGGATGAACAATGAAACGGCGTATACGTCCAGCGATTACTATATCCAGCAGATGGACAGGTGCAAAACGATAGGGAAAGTGAACCGGCTCCATGAGGAAGCCGTAGCATATTTCACCAATCATGTGGAGAATTTGAAAAAGGATAAGATTTATTCAAAAACCGTGGTGCGGTGTATTGACTATATCAGCAGGCATTTGAACCAGCCTGTCCGGGTAGCGGATATTGCGGCCCGGGTGGGGAAGCATCCGGATTATCTGTCGTCGCTTTTTAAGAAGGAGACGGGGAGGACGATGACGGAATACATTATGGAAAGCAAGCTCCGGGCGGCGGAAAATATGCTGCTGGATTCGGACTGTTCGTGTGCCATGGTCAGCGCGGCTTTTGCATTTTCCTCCCAGAGCTATTTTACGAAAATGTTCCGGCAGTATACGGGGGATACGCCGAAGAAATTCAGGGAGAAATATTTGCAGGGCGGGGTTGGTGATGCCGCAGTGAGGCATCATGAGGGAGGGCATGGAGATTTAGAGCTTGTCTGAAATCTGCTTTTTGCCAGATGGGCGCCACAGTTTGTGGGAGGTTTGCCCCGAATGAAGGAGGCATAGTGGGGCTGCGCCGACTGAATGAGGGGCAAGGCTCCTCCAATTTCTTATCTTGTTAAAGTATCATTCTGCGTGTATAATATATGTTACAGGAGGTTTTTTTATGGGATTATATCTGAATCCGAAGAATAAGGGCTTCTGGGAGGCGGTCCGTTCGGAAATTTATGTGGACAAGAGCGGGCTGATAGCATATACGAACAAGAGGATCAACACCGCGCAGAAATATATCTGTGTCAGCCGGCCGAGGCGTTTTGGGAAGTCTATGGCATTGAATATGCTTGCCGCTTATTACAGCCGGGGCTGCGGTTCGGCGGAGTTGTTTGCAGGGCTGGAAATAGAGGGCAGGGAAGGGTTTAAGGAGCACCTGAACCGGTATGATGTGATTTGCCTGAATATGCAGCAGTTTTTGATTGAGTCCTCTTCCGGGAAGGTAACGGATTATCTGGAATCGGAGGTGCTCAGGGAGTTCGGAAAGGAATATGGGGATATACCGGGCAGGCAGGGGATGGGCCTTGCCGCTATGCTGCGGGAAATTTATGCGGAAACAGACAGGCAGTTTATCTTCCTGATTGACGAGTGGGACTGTGTGATGCGGGAAAGGCAGCAGTCGGAGGAACTGCAGAAACAGTACCTTGACTTTTTGAGGAACCTTCTGAAAGACCAGCCGTATGTGGCGCTTGTGTATATGACGGGGATTTTGCCGGTAAAAAAGTACGGGCTGCATTCCGCGCTGAATATGTTTTGGGAGTATTCGATGACGGATCAGAAAGCGCTTGAGGAATATACTGGTTTTACGGAAGTTGAGGTAAAACAGTTGTGCGGGCGTTATGATATGGATTTTGGTGAAACCAGCAGCTGGTATGACGGGTACAGGTTCAGAGAGTATAAGCATATTTACAATCCGAAGTCTGTAGTGGAAGCGATGCTCTGCCGGCAGCTTTCAAACTACTGGACCTCAACGGAAACGTACGATGCGCTGAAAATTTATATAGACATGGATTTTGACGGGCTGCGCGGGGATATCGCGCAGATGCTTGGCGGGGGGCGTATCAGGGTAAATACGAGGAGTTTCCAGAATGACATGCGCAATTTCAGGGTTAAGGATGACGTGCTGACGCTGTTGATCCATCTGGGGTATCTGGCGTACGATTCCGGGGAGGAGGAGGTATTTATCCCGAATAAGGAGATTGCCGTAGAGTTTGAGAATGCCATGAGTGTGGGCGGCTGGCCGGAGGTCATGCGTGTCCTGAAGGAGTCGGAGAAGCTGCTGGAGGCTACCTTGTCCGGCGATGCGGGGAGAGTTGCGGAGGGGCTGGACAGGGCGCATACGGAGGTTGCTTCCATATTGGCGTACAATGATGAAAATTCGCTGGGCAGTGCCATCGGGTTAGCATACTATAGTGCGAGGAAGGACTACCGGATGGTTCGGGAATTCCCGGCGGGGCATGGGTTTGCGGATATAGTGTTTTTGCCGCTGCCGCATTCGGGCAGGCCGGCAATCATCGTAGAGTTAAAATATGGGAAAACAGCGGGCGCGGCGATACAGCAGATTAAAGACAGGGGTTATGCACAGGCACTGGAAGGGTATGCCGGGGAGATTGTGCTTGTCGGGGTGAATTATGACAGGGAGAAAACGGATAAGCCGTATAGCTGTGTGATAGAGCGTGTGGCGGGATAAGTTAGGAAATAAATTTATTTGATTGTGCCGGAAAAATTTCCGGAGAGCGAAAATCAGGCGCAGGGTGCTTTGGCAGGGACAGGGCAGTACCCCTATATAATAAAAGGCTAAAGGAGGGATTTTTTATGGGGCTTTATCTGAATCCGAAGAACAAGGGCTTCTGGGAGGCGGTCCGTTCGGAAATTTATGTGGACAAGAGCGGGCTGATAGCATATACGAACAAGAGGATCAACACCGCGCAGAAATATATCTGTGTCAGCCGGCCGAGGCGTTTTGGGAAGTCTATGGCATTGAATATGCTTGCCGCTTATTACAGCCGGGGCTGCGGTTCGGCGGAGTTGTTTGCAGGGCTGGAAATAGAGGGCAGGGAAGGGTTTAAGGAGCACCTGAACCGGTATGATGTGATTTGCCTGAATATGCAGCAGTTTTTGATTGAGTCCTCTTCCGGGAAGGTAACGGATTATCTGGAATCGGAGGTGCTCAGGGAGTTCGGAAAGGAATATGGGGATATACCGGGCAGGCAGGGGATGGGCCTTGCCGCTATGCTGCGGGAAATTTATGCGGAAACAGACAGGCAGTTTATCTTCCTGATTGACGAGTGGGACTGTGTGATGCGGGAAAGGCAGCAGTCGGAGGAACTGCAGAAACAGTACCTTGACTTTTTGAGGAACCTTCTGAAAGACCAGCCGTATGTGGCGCTTGTGTATATGACGGGGATTTTGCCGGTAAAAAAGTACGGGCTGCATTCCGCGCTGAATATGTTTTGGGAGTATTCGATGACGGATCAGAAAGCGCTTGAGGAATATACTGGTTTTACGGAAGTTGAGGTAAAACAGTTGTGCGGGCGTTATGATATGGATTTTGGTGAAACCAGCAGCTGGTATGACGGGTACAGGTTCAGAGAGTATAAGCATATTTACAATCCGAAGTCTGTAGTGGAAGCGATGCTCTGCCGGCAGCTTTCAAACTACTGGACCTCAACGGAAACGTACGATGCGCTGAAAATTTATATAGACATGGATTTTGACGGGCTGCGCGGGGATATCGCGCAGATGCTTGGCGGGGGGCGTATCAGGGTAAATACGAGGAGTTTCCAGAATGACATGCGCAATTTCAGGGTTAAGGATGACGTGCTGACGCTGTTGATCCATCTGGGGTATCTGGCGTACGATTCCGGGGAGGAGGAGGTATTTATCCCGAATAAGGAGATTGCCGTAGAGTTTGAGAATGCCATGAGTGTGGGCGGCTGGCCGGAGGTCATGCGTGTCCTGAAGGAGTCGGAGAAGCTGCTGGAGGCTACCTTGTCCGGCGATGCGGGGAGAGTTGCGGAGGGGCTGGACAGGGCGCATACGGAGGTTGCTTCCATATTGGCGTACAATGATGAAAATTCGCTGGGCAGTGCCATCGGGTTAGCATACTATAGTGCGAGGAAGGACTACCGGATGGTTCGGGAATTCCCGGCGGGGCATGGGTTTGCGGATATAGTGTTTTTGCCGCTGCCGCATTCGGGCAGGCCGGCAATCATCGTAGAGTTAAAATATGGGAAAACAGCGGGCGCGGCGATACAGCAGATTAAAGACAGGGGTTATGCACAGGCACTGGAAGGGTATGCCGGGGAGATTGTGCTTGTCGGGGTGAATTATGACAGGGAGAAAACGGATAAGCCGCATAGCTGTGTGATAGAGCGCGTGGCGGGATAAGTTATTTATCCGACTGCGCCGGGCTGTATGGGAAAATTGCAGGGAAGGCGGTACAGCAGATTAAGGGCAGGTTTACTATATCTATCGAAAGAAACTGTAAGAGCCTGTTTAAAATCTCATTTCCGCTATCTGTACACGGTGTAACCGTTTCACTATTTTGCGGGATCTTTGCCTCTCATTCGGGGGGATTCCCCACTACATCTTCCTCATTCGGGGCAAGCCTCCCACAAACTGTGGTGCACATCTGGCGGAAAGCAGATTTAAACAGGCTCAAACAAGGCTTGTGTTTCCCATGATAACAAGGGCATAAGGTATTGCAAAAATCCGGAAAGTATAGTATATATAAATAGACCGCAGTGTAACAGAATAACAGGGGCGCTGGGCGCAAGTCCGGCTGAGATGCAGAAGCGTAACGCCGCTTCCGGTCCCTTGAACCTGATCCGGGTAATGCCGGCGTAGGAAGAATATTCGGCAAATAGAATACTTGTCGTTTTTTTCGTACCGCGTTGTGCCTGCTTGCACCCGCGGTACATTTTTTATATGGAGGAAACGGCTATGACACAAAAAACAACAAGAATCCGAGCCCTGACAGAGGGCGCCATCATGATTGCAGCGGCAACGGTGCTGGGGTATTTCCGTATATTCCGGTTCCCTTTCGGCGGTTCCATTGATTTGGCTTTGGTGCCAATCTTGGTTTACTGCCTGCGGTGGGGACCGAAGTATTCCCTGATGTGCTGTTTTGTGAACGGGGTACTGCAGTATTTCCTGGGGGGCGGTATCGCTATTTCCTGGCAGTCTATGCTGCTTGATTATGTGGTGGCTTATACTTTGGTATTTTTATGCGGCTTCGGGGCAGGGAAGAAGCTGGGATGGCTGTGGGGGACGGTTTTAGGGTCTTTCGGGCGATGGGTTTCCCTGACGCTTTCGGGCGGGCTGTTATGGTATATGTATATGCCTGAGACATTCCTGGGGATACCTATGGTAAATCCGTGGGTTTATTCCGTACTGCTGAATGGCGTGCTGGTAGCAGCCGTTTTGGCGGTGGATTTGGCGGTACTGGGGCTTATGCAGGGAGTGCCTGCATTGAGGAAGCTGGTTTTGGCGAAGCAGGTTTGAAGCAATGTCATTAACTTAAGCTTCCCGGGGTGCCGCAAACCACATATCTCATCCGGACGCGCTTCCGCTCACGGCAGACGCAACGGTACTAAGGCGCCAAAACACGGCGCCTAAGTGCCGGCGTCTTTCGATGGTCCGGATTGAGATATATGGTCTGCAGCACCCCGGAAAGCTTAAGTTAATGACATTGGGTTTGAAGAAGAGCATTGGGGCATGTCATAGGGGGGCAGAAGAGCCGGAAGAAGATTATGACTTGATGAATGTTATTATGATCCGCAGGGGAAGGCAGACGGACAAACCGATATTTGATTATCTGGCGGGGATATTCCGCTGTGATAAATCAAAAATTTCAGAATATGTGGACATAAGGAATAATGAAAAAGTGTTGAGGGAGGTGGAAGCAAGGCAACGGCTATACTGGGAATATAACCTAATTGATTGAGGGCTGTCAGATGGTGGTGTACCTGCAGGGTATGATGTCCTGCAGGTATATTTTTATGCACAGGGGTGCGTAGGGAAATTAGCAGCTTTGCTGCACGCACCCCGCGCGGCGAGTAGGGGGAAAAGCCTCCCCTACTCGATTGCACAGCCCATGCAGGGGAAGTATGCCGCTAAGGCGGTGTGCAGGCGCTAAAGGTAAAACCATTTACTGGGCGGGGGATTTTCATCAGCGTTGCCTACAGGACAGGGCTATTCTAGCTTACCACGCACAATCGTTATCGGTATTATAAATTTCCACTTGTTTGAATGTGAAGAACACCATTCCTTCTTCCAGCCGCTGGAAGTCGCACGCTATACATTGTAGTCGGATAAAATGGGATTCCATTTCTTGGAGCTTCCCAAACGGCCAGATGGCGTAAGTAATGATGGCTGCTGTTTCTGTGGCTTTCACTGTTCAAGGCGGAAACGGAAGATGAGTTGGGAAGGATTAAGGAGATGGAGGTGCCAGTTATGAGCCAGGCGACCAATGCTTATTATATGATTACTGCTTTGTTAGGGTTCCGTGAGAAAGAGAGGCTCCGTACGAAAGCAAGACATAATGAAGTACAGGCATTGTATAATGCCAGAAAGGAGATTACACAAAAACTTCTTAGACGGAACAGGACTATTAACGATACTGTGGAAGTACCGGATTGTCCTATGAGGAAGTTGAAGTTTTGCATATATAGAGTTGAGTGCATTTAAATAGAACTGGGAGTGTTGTCCATGCATTCCCGGTTCTTTTTTGTGCAGATTCGTTAATTAAGCCTCTTACAAATATTTTTTGACGCAGAATGGAGAATTCTTTCATTTATCAACAAGTAGCATAAATATATTTTCCCATGCTTTTCCTCATTGTACTTAAAATTTGATGGGAATACAAATGGCTTTTCCAGAGAAATACATATGGCTTAAAAACGTGAATTTTCCGTGGTTTTCAGGCTACTATATGAGGTGTTTATGGTACATTCGAAAAAGTATACTTTTTTGGACGAGTTTTTATCCCTGAAAACTATCTTATTATATATCTATATCGTCAAAAATGCAAGTAAATTTAGAACTTTTTTTAACATTTTGACTAAGATTTTCTATTAAATGGGAAATCCGAAAAAGTATACTTTTTTAGACGAACAGATTATGGCGCTGTTTCTAAAAGGAGAAGGAGGATATCCATGGGGAAAATATACGGATATATCCGTGTCCTGGCGAAGGGGCAGGATGTGGAGAACCAGGTAATTACACTGCGCGGGATGCAGGTGAAGGATAGGGATATCTTTATAGACAATTTTACAGACAGGCGGGGGGATGGGCCGGAAAGTGACGGCAGCGTGCTGCAGTACGGGAAGCTTCTGAAAAAACTGCGGGACGGTGATCTGCTTTATATACAGAGCCTGGATATGCTGGGAGACGGCTACGGGGAAATCGGCAGGCAGTGGAGGATGCTGACCAAGGAAAAGAAGGCGGATGTAGTAGTGCTGGATATGCCGCAGGTGGATACCAGGCGCGGCAGGGGGCAGTTCGGGACGCTGGTGGGGGATGTTGTGCTTACCATGCTGGAATATGCCTCAGATGCGCAGTGGATAGCACGGAAGCAGAAGCAGAGCGAGGGGATAGAGAGGGCGAAGAGCCGGGGCGTGCAGTTTGGCAGGCCGGAACTGCCCTGGACAGAGGAATTTGACCGGGCGTACCAGATGTGGAAGAAGAAGGAGATAAAAGGGGGAGAGGCGGCACAGCTTTGCCATATTTCCAGGGCGCTCTTTTATAAGAGGGCGGGGCAGGTGAGGGAGAGGGAAGAAAAGGAGTTGTGTGGTGCCGGATGCAGTATGCAGGATACATCGATATAGCAGGGAAGGGTTGTTCTTGAAGGTATGCGGGAGCTATTATGTGATGCTCAGAAGGGCAATATATTCTTAATATGATTCCAAGGGAGACAGGTCTGTGAATGTAGCAATATTATATGATGCCATGGAAAATGCAGAAGTCGGGGCAGGGGAAATGCTGGCAGGGGAACCTTTATTCAGTCATTCGCTCAAGCAGTTTTATCTTCATCCATGCATTGATTATGTAGTGATGGTATGGGGAAAATCGGATATGGCTGTCCATGCGGCACGTTATATAGAACTGTGGGGAGAAACATATGGTGTTACGAAACCTTTCCGGCAGTTTGATGGCACTGACAGTTTGCAGTATGTTCTGTCAGAACAGGAATGGTTGGAGAGGGAAATGGCAGGCTTATACATTTTCCATGATATCAGATATCCATGTGTAACAGGCAATATGATATATACGGTGGCGCAGAAGGCGGCAATATATGGGCTGGCAGTGACAGCGGGCAATATTGATGAAAATACCATATTAATTTCTGAAAATAAGTATATGGATGAAAATTTCAGATATGTGAAATATCCGGTTGCCTTGGCATTTGAGCATAAATTGAGGGGGAAGATTGACCGGAAGGAGGACGTGCTAAGGCTGTATTCCGGAGAAAGGCCATATCTTTGTGGTACAGGAGAGAGAAATCGGATGGTATATTCCGGTGATGATATAGAGTTGCTGGAAGCCGTAATATATAGGGAACAGGACGGCAAATAAAGCAGCAGTAAAATATCTGAATTGTGATAAATGATGTTAGCAGGGAGAGAGAATAGTGTATAATATAAATTTTTCTATTGCAATTGCTGTTAAGGGTGAGGATGTATATTTTTCTGCATTATACTATAATGCCCTGCTAAGGATGAATTTGCGGACAGGGAGAACAGAATATTTATGTAGTTTCGAAAAGGAGAAAAAAATTATAGGAATACACTTAAAAGCTTTTTGCCATAAATCTTCTGTATGGTTTATGCCGCAATATGGGGAATATATAGCCTGCTATGATATAGACAAAAATAAAATGGAGTATTTTGATTTCCCAGGAAAAATATATGATCGACCATGTATGGAAAAGTATTGCTTAAATGTTCAGGGAGAGCGCATTGTACCTAAATATTCGGATGCGGGCTGGATAGATAAAGAAAATATTTATTTAATACCGGCTGGAACAGAAACTGCGGTGATACTTAATTTAGAAACAAAGAAAATGTCCAATATATCCAATATTATTAATTCTGAAAATGAATATTTTGGGTGTGGGACATATTATGAGGAAAAAATATGGATGGCGCCTTATGAAGGCAATCAACTGGTCAGTCTGGATATACACACAGGTGAAATTAGCAGAATTGATTGTGAACAGGAACTTGGAATATTTTATGGTATTTGCGGTTATAAGGGGAAAATTTGGTTTTCTTCCCGGACAGAGGAAGGAGTATTATTTCTGGATATACAGAAACAGAAGTATGGGAAGATGCCCTGTAGGGGTATAGATTTTAAGCCTGGCAAAGAAACATATCGGGGCATTGTGAATTTTAATGATACGTTATGGATGATGCCATATGAAGCAGAAAAAATCATTTATTTAAATGCTGAAGAGAAATGTTTTATCGAATATGACCGTAATATTGAACCGGGGTGGGGCGTTATGATGATAGTCAACGCAGAAGATGATTCCATGTATGCAGTTTCTGATACATATAATTATTTGATTTGTCTGCATAAGGAGCGCGCTGATTATGATATTTATACGCCGGCGATAAGTGTTTCCCAACTATATGATATTTTAAACTGTAATTATGGCGAGAATGCTTTAATCATGCTGATGGAGCGTTATCATGGAGCGATACCTGAAAAAAAAATAGTAATGGAAGATTATATCAGCCTTTTGATGTTTTATAGCTTTGCTGGGAATAAACAAAGTGGAATTAAAATACAAGTCAAAAGTTTCATAGGTAAAACCGGACAAGTATGTTTTGAATATATGAAAAAAGAGAAGTGATAAGATTTTTGGACAAATAGAGAAATAAAGGAGAAGATATATGCGGTATGCACTGATTGGTTGTGGTAGGATATCGCCGAACCATATAGCGGCGGCAAAAAACAACGGACTGGAAATTGTTGCAATCTGTGATATTGACACTGTATGTATGGCGGATAAAGCGCTCAAATTCAAATTAGGGAGTGAAGTGAAACAATATACAGACTATATTGAAATGGCCGAGAAGGAGAGTCCCGAATTAGTGGCAATCTGTACGGAAAGCGGAAAGCATGCACAGATTGCGCTTGACTGTATAGAGAGAGGCATTAATTGTATTATTGAGAAACCCATAGCGTTATCTATGAAAGATGCGGATGCCATTATCTCTGCTTCCATTAAGCACCATGTAAAAGTCAGTGCCTGCCATCAGAACCGTTTCAATAAATCAGTACAGATCATCAGGGAAGCGATTGAAATGAACCGCTTTGGGAGACTTTTTTACGGGACGGCGCATATAAGATGGTGCCGGAACCATGAATATTATGACAGGGCGGCATGGAGGGGGACATGGGCACAGGATGGCGGCGCCCTTATGAACCAGTGTATCCATAATATCGATTTGCTCCGCTGGATGCTGGGGAGTGAAATTGAAGAAGTAGTCGGTATGACGGACAAGTTAAATCATAATTATATTGAGGCAGAGGATCTTGGCATTGCTTTGGTTAAATTTAAAAACGGAAGCTACGGAATCGTGGAGGGAACCACGGATATTTATCCAAAGAACCTTGAAGAAACATTGTACATATTTGGTGAAAAGGGGACGGTAAAAGCGGGCGGCCAGTCAGTTAACGTAATTGAAGAGTGGAACTTTTCGGATTTACTGGATGATCCGTCAGAAGTAAAGGCAAGGTTCCATGAAAATCCGCCGAATGTATACGGGTATGGCCACACACCGCTGTATGCGGATGTCATCAATGCGGTAAGACATGACCGGCAGCCGTATATTACGGCGATGGATGGCAAAAGAGCGCTGGAGCTTGTACTTGCGATTTATAAGTCTGCAGCAGAGGGCTGCAGTGTAAAGTTTCCGTTGACGGATTGCGCCACGACAGATTTTATTGGCCGGTTTGGCTGATAATATTGCTTTGCCGTATTGTAAAAAGAGAGGCTGTATATGGAATTCCGGGATTTGAAAAGGCAGTACCAATATTTGAAAAAAGATATAGACTTAAAAATACAAGAGGTAATTGGGCAGACAAATTTTATCCAGGGAAAGCAGGTGGCGGATTTAGAGAAGCAGCTTGCAGATTATACAGGAACAAAACACTGTGTGACATGTGCGAATGGGACGGATGCCCTGCAGCTTGCCCTGATGGTATGGAATATTGGGGAAGGGGATGCTGTGTTCATCCCGGATTTTACATTTTTTTCCAGCGGGGAAGTGGTTCCGGCAGTGAATGCGGTGCCGGTATTTGTGGATGTGGAACCAGATACATATAATATTGACTGCAATTCACTGGAAACCATGATACAGAGGGTCATCCAGGAGGGGAAACTGCTACCTAAAGTAATTGTATCAGTTGATTTGTTTGGACAGCCGGCAGATTATGGAAGGATAAGTAAAATAGCGGAAAAGTACCATATGTATATCCTTGAGGACGCGGCTCAGGGATTTGGCGGGAGGATTGGGGAGAGAAGGGCCTGTTCCTTTGGGGATATAGCTACAACCAGCTTCTTCCCGGCCAAACCTTTTGGATGTTATGGTGACGGCGGCGCGGTTTTTACTGATAATGGGGAATGGGCGGAATTGCTCAGATCATACCGTGTACATGGCAGGGGAAGTTCTAAGTATGATAATGTCAGGATAGGTATGAACTCCAGGCTTGATACACTGCAGGCTGCAATTTTACAGGCAAAATTTCCCGTTTTTTCAGAAAAGGAACTGGAATGGGAACAGCTTGCTGCTGCGAGATATACAGAGCGATTAAAGGAGGTAGTTGAGACTCCCTACATAAAGGATGGATTTTACTCCGGTTGGGCTCAGTATACCATCCGGCTATCCTGTAGGACAGCAAGGGATGGGCTGCAGACATATTTAAAGGAACAGGGAATACCGAGCGCGGTATATTATCAAAAGCCAATGCATCGGCAGCAGGCATTTTCGGGGAATAAGTATGAAGACAATGATTACCCTGTTTCGGACAAACTTTCGGACACTGTGCTGTCCCTGCCGTTCCATCCATATATGAAAGAGGAGGAGATTGCGCTGGTTTCCGATGCGGTAAAAAAATATTTGAAAGGATAGAAAATGGCTGGTTATTTCGTACATGAGAGCAGTTATATAGACGAGGATGCGGAAATAGGGAACGGTACGAAAATATGGCATTTCTGCCATATTCAGAAAGGGGCAAAAATTGGGGAGAACTGCTCGTTTGGACAAAATGTCAATGTGGCAGATAATGTGAAGATTGGGAAGGGTGTAAAAATCCAGAATAATGTTTCCATCTATGAAGGTGTGGAACTGGAGGATTATGTTTTCTGCGGGCCGTCTATGGTATTTACCAACGACCTGACGCCAAGAGCCAGGTATCCCAAAGGGAAAGCGGGGTATAAAAAAACACTGGTCAGGGAAGGCGCCAGTATCGGAGCCAATGCAACAATCGTATGCGGAAGTACAATCGGCAGGTATGCAATGATTGCTGCAGGGGCAGTGGTGACAAAAGATGTACCGGATTATGCATTGATGGCAGGGGTTCCGGCAAAACAGATCGGATGGGTGGATGAGTATGGCAATCGGCTGGATGATGGGATGGAGGATTACGGGGGGAAGAAAGTTCCTCCAAACGGGATGGAAAGGGATTGTTCAGGATAAAGAACAGGCGGGAAAAGAATGTTCATAAATTAAATGGTATATGGAATTTTCGGAGGAATGTGGGGAATATAAAGTATGCAAAAGTTAGATTTCCCGGACAGGGTGACAGTAGAAATTACGAATGACTGCAATGTTTCATGCACATTTTGTAACAGGCAGAAGGTTGAGATGGATATTGGCTATATGGATGAGAAACTGTTTTACAGGATTATGGATGAGATGGCAGGGCATCTTCCTATAAAACTGGTTCCTTTTTTCAGGGGCGAGCCATTGATGCATCCCCGGATTATTGAGTTTATTGAGTATGCCAAGAAGAAAGGAATAGGGCCGATCCAGATGGCGTCCAATGCACTTTTGCTGGATGAGAAAATGCAGGATGGACTGATTCAGGCCGGGATAGATTACCTATCATTCAGCCTGGATACACTTGACCCGCAGGTATACAAATGCTCAAGGCTGTCCGGGGACTTAAGCGTCAGTTCAGGAAATGTGGAGTCTATGGGATTAAAATGCAGGGAAAGGAAGAAAAGGGGGCTGTCTGCGCCAACTATACAGGTGTCTACAATCAATATACAGGAATACATACCAGGCCAAAAGGAATTTATTGAAAAATGGCTTTCCTACGTTGATGTCGTGCGTGTGTATGAGCAGCATGATGAGAAGGGGCAGCTTGTAAATCCTGAAGTGCGGAAAAGATTAGATATATTTGATGGCCGGAAGCCCTGCAGAAAGGTGTTTACGGATATGATTATCTGTTGGGACGGACGCCTGGCATTATGTAATTATGATTGGGATGAGCGCAGAAATATAGGCAATGTTAATACGATGACAATGCAGGAAGCATGGAACTCAAAGGAATATGAGTCCGTGAGAAATATGCATCTGCACGGCAGGTTTAGCAGTGGGATATGTGCGGAATGCCATCATTGGAAGATAGATTATACAAAAGGAGGATTCATAGGAACAAGCTACCGTTCGTGATGAACCAGAAAGGAATGATTATGTGCGGAATTGCAGGGATCATGTGTCTGCAAAGAAGAAACTGCGATGTAAACAGAGCGGAAAAAATTGTGAAACATATGACCGATTTGCTTGCACATCGCGGGCCCGATGGCGAGGGACAGTTGATAATTGACGGGGGGCATGTTTTTTTAGGGCACAGGAGGCTGGCAATCATTGATCTCACTGATAAAGCAAAGCAGCCTATGCAGAGTTTGGATAAACGGTTTTCCGTTACCTTTAACGGCGAAATTTATAATTATCGTGAATTGAAAAAAGAGCTGGAATTGTCAGGATTTCATTTTACCACAAATTCAGATACGGAGGTATTATTAAAGGTATATGAAGCCTGGGGAATTGCAGGAATAAGAAAATTGAACGGTATTTTTGCTTTTGCTTTGTGGGATGATTATAAAAAGGAACTGGTTATTGCAAGGGATCGCTACGGTACAAAGCCGTTATATTATACAGAAATTTCCGGACAGCTTGTTTTTGCCTCTGAGTACAAAGCCATTCTGGCGCATCCGGATTTTCGGAGAAAATTAGATCTGAACGCGGTAAAGGAGTATTTTACGTTCCAAAATATATTTTCAAATATTACATTTTTGGAAGATATAAAAATTCTGGAAGCAGGAAGTTACTTAAAAATTGACTACGGTGATAAAAATATCCCCAGCTCTGTTATTTATTGGGATTATGACTTTTGTGAACCGGAAAACAGTATGTCAAAGCAGGAATATGAAGAGGAACTAAACCGGTTATTTGTGCAGGCTGTAAAAAGGCAGCTTGTGAGTGACGTACCGGTTGGGAGTTATCTGTCAGGAGGAATTGATTCTGGTTCTATTACAGCAATCGCATCACAGCATATACCAGACCTGAAAACTTTTACATGCGGATTTGATCTGCACTCAGCTTCCGGTATGGAACTGGTTTATGACGAACGGGAAAAAGCGGAATATATGTCCTACAAATTTAAGACGGAGCACTATGAGATGGTGCTGAAGTCCGGGGATATGGAAAGGTGCATAGAAGATCTTGTATGGCATTTGGAAGATCCAAGGGTCGGGCAGAGCTACCCTAATTTTTATGCCGCAAAATTATCGTCCAATTTTGTCAAGGTTGTACTGGCAGGCAGCGGCGGGGATGAATTGTTTGCCGGTTATCCCTGGAGATATTACAGGGCGGTGAACTGCCACAGTTTTGATGAGTATGCGGAGAATTATTTTGGGTATTGGCAGCGTCTGCTGAAGCAGGATGAAATGGAAGAATTTTTTTCTCCGATTTATAGCAGGATAAAGGATTATTCTACGGAAGAAGTCTTTAAAGGCATATTTGACAGAATACACAAACCGGGGCTGTCGCCGCAGCAAAGCGTCAATTATTCCCTTTATCTGGAAGCAAAAACTTTTCTCCACGGCTTGTTGATTGTAGAAGATAAACTCAGTATGGCTCATGGGCTGGAAACAAGGGTTCCTTTCCTGGATAATGATTTAGTTGATTTTGCAATGAAAGTACCTGTAGAATTAAAACTTTTGAAGCTTCAGGGGAGTGAAGTGCTGAATGAAAATGAATTTGGGAGCAAAACAGAGAAATATTATGAGCGGAATAAAGACGGAAAGATTATTTTGAGAAATGTTATGGGAAGATATATACCAAAAGAAATTGCGGTTGGTGCTAAACAGGGTTTTTCTGCACCTGATGCAAGTTGGTTTAGGGGGGAAAGTATTGATTATGTTCAAAGTATTATCTCAGATCCAAATTCTTTGATTTATCAGTATATAGATAGGGAGTATGCTGACAGAATGTTAAGAAAGCATATCAGTGGGGAAGAGAATAAAAGGCTGCTGATTTGGTCGGTTATAAATCTCGAGGAATGGTTGAAAATTTTTATGAAAGATAATTGTAATTAGATATTATGATATAAAAGGAAGGCAATAAATTGAAAAAAATTTTAGTTACAGGTGCGGGTGGCTTGGTTGGCTATGATGTTGTTAAGACTCTTATAAATAATTCACAATATCAGGTTTTTGCTGCTGTCCACAATAAAGGAACAAGTGATTGGCAGGACGCGTTAGAAATTGATTTAGAGAATACCGATATAGAAAGTTTAAAAATAGAATTTGACTATATTGTGCATTGTGCTGCAAGAATTCCAAACAGTATAGATAGCGATGAGCAGGTAGCGATTATAAATAGATGTATGGATGATAATATAATTGAGTATTGTGTAAGCCATGGATGTAAGCTGATTTATATATCTACGGCGGCACTGTATGGATATGAGGATAATGTATTATTGTCTGAGCGGACAAAGCTGAGAACAGATACGCATTATAAAGCTGAGAAAAGAAATTCAGAGATTAGAATAGAAAGCAAATGCAGTTCTTATTGTGCATTAAGAATTTCTTCACCATATGGACCGCGTCAAAAGAATATAGCAGTTTTAAAAAAATTTGTGGATGCTGTTAGTATTGGAGAAGATATATATTATTTTGGGTCAGGGCAAAGAACACAGAACTTTATTGATGTAAGGGATATAGCCGGGGCAGTTTTAAAATGTGTCGAATGTGAAGAAAATGGTATTTTTAATATAGCGAATAAAGAATCAATTTCGATGAAAGAATTAGCAAACCTGGTGTTAATGATCGGGAAAGGTATGTTTAACACAACTTCGGAAGTTCATGCTGGAAATAGTGCGGATCCCCAGGAAAGGATCCGTGTTAATATTGATATCAGTCTTGCTAAAGAAAGAATAGGGTGGAGTCCTCAAATTAAATTAGAGGATGGAATACGGTACTGGATGAAAAATATGAAAGTGGGTTAGCAATAATGGAAAAAAAATATGATATTGGTGATCTGCCATTTTATTATACAGCTTTAACGATTCCATTTAATCCTATAGATTTACCCAATAAACTAAAGTTTGCACTAGTACAGGATAATAACGGTTTTATTCGGCAACAGGCAAGTGAACAAGTACAGAATTATTTATATCAAGCATATCAGAAGGGGTCACAGATTTCAGGTATGATGGATAACAATGGAATAGGAAGACTATATGCTGATGATTTTATGGAATTCATATGGAAAGAGGAAGGAAGTATTGCCGATAAAAAAGTCCTGGAAATTGGGTGTGGAAATGGATATTTACTGTATGAGTTAAAAAAACAAGGAGCGCATGTGTATGGTATTGAACCAGGGGCACATGGATTAGAAGGCAGAAAAAAATATGGAGTGCCTATCCTGAATGATTTTTTTAGGGTGGATAAAATAACAGAAAAGTATGACATGATTATTTTTTACGCAGTATTAGAGCATATGCCTGATCCGGAAAAGTTTTTGGGGGATGTTAAATCGATTTTAAAGGCGGGCGGAAAAATTTTTCTGTCTGTCCCAAATTGCGAGCCATATATACAAGCTGGGGATATATCATTATTAATACATGAGCATTGGAGTTACTTTACAAAAGATACACTGGAAGCACTGGCAATAAATTGCGGTTTAGTGGGTAACATAATACGCTCTGAATTTGCAGGGGCATTATATGCTTGCCTTGAAGTGGGAAAGAGGAAAACAAAATTTATCAACCATAATTTGTTGGATCAATATATCAAGAAAGCAGAGGTGCAAAAAAAGAAAATTTTTCAATATATTGAAACAATAATATCAAACCAGACTTTGGGTATATATGTTCCTGGCAGAATGATAAACTTGCTCTCTGTTTGTTATACAGAAGTGCCGCGGCAAATACGTTTTTTTGATGATAATGCCAGTTTGCATAATACATATTTTCCAGGAATAGATATAATGGTTGAGAATTTTGGAGATTTTGCAGATAACCCGGTAGATGTTATGCTCATTGCTTCTTTTACTTTCGGAGCTAGTATCAGGGAAAAAATAAGAAAGAGCGGTATTAAATGTAAGGCTGTTTTGTTAGAGGAGTTGTTTATGTGAGGTTAGCAGTATTATCAGATGCGCATGGGAATGAGGTATATTTCAATAAGTGTATAGCTGCGATTAAGGAGCATAGCCCCGACAGGATTATTTTTTTAGGTGATTGTTTTGGCTATATGCGAGGGGGAAATAATATTTTAACTGAATTAAGGGAAATGGAAGCACAATTATTATTGGGAAACCATGAAGCAATGCTGATCGGGAAACTTCCATATAGTGCGGAAAAGGAAGAAGTATATGGTTTGAAGATTGACAGGGAAAATATAAGTGGAAGCAACTTAAAATATATAGAGGGCTTATTGCCGGAATTACATGAAGAAATAGATAATAAGAAAATATTGTATGTTCATGGATGCCCGGATAACCCGTTAAATGGATATCTATATGAGAATGATAGAAGTTATCATTGGAACAATAATGCATATGACTTCATATTTATGGGGCATACCCACTATCCATATTTAAAGAAAGCAGGCACATCAACATATGTCAATGTAGGTTCATGCGGGCTGCCGAGGGATTGTGGAAGGGCTTCCAGCTATGCTATTTTTGATACACGGACAGGAGAAATTGCCATATATAGGATATTAATTGGCAGAGAAGAATTAAAAAAAGTAACAATGCAAAAAGTTCATCCATCAGTATATGAGTGTTTGGACAGGAAAGGAAATAATATATGCCTCAAATTAATGTAATGGTTACCGGAGTAGGAGGCGGCGGAGTAGGTGAACAAATTTTAAAGTGCTTACAAATGTCTTCGCTTGAGTATAATATCGTTGGATGCGATATGAACAGAAACAGTATGGGGCTGTCAAAAGTCAATAAAGCATATTTAGTGCCGCCAGCTTCGCATCCGGATTATATAGAAATGCTATTGAGAATATGTAAAGAGAATGAGATCCAAGTATTGTTCCATGGTTCAGAACCGGAAATGAAAGTCCTAAGCAGAAGCAGGCGAGTATTTGAAGACAATGAAATATTTATACCCTTTAATCCGGAAAATGTAATTGAGATATGTATGGATAAATTTTTAACAATGAGATTCCTTCACGAAAATGGATTTGAAATTCCGAAATATTGGAATGTAAAGGAAGAAAGGGATCTGGAGAATATAGATATTTTTCCTATTGTTTTAAAGCCGTCAGTTGGAGGAGGAGGATCCGTAAATACTTTTATTGCACAGAATTTTGAGGAATTGCAGTTATTTGGAAAGTATTTGCTGAAAATTTATAATCAGTTTTTGGTGCAGGAATATATCGGAACTGTTGATAGTGAATACACAGTAGGGGTGTTGCACGGTTCAAATGGAAGGTATATAAATTCCATTGCCGTGAGAAAAAGTATTTTATCGGGATTATCTAATAAAACCCGCGTGGTTAACCGGACAGCCAAAAAGGATTTGGGGGATATTTTAGCAATAAGCAGCGGTGTGTCACAGGGGGAGATCGGTCGATTTGAAGAAGTGACAGAACCTTGTAAAAGGATAGCACAAAAGCTTGGCTGTACAGCGGCATTAAATATCCAGTGCAGGATTTATAACCATAAAATGTATGTTTTTGAAATTAATCCCAGAATTTCAGGCACTTCATCCCTGAGGGCTATGGTGGGATATAATGAGCCGGATATTTTAATAAGGGAAAATATTCTTGGAGAGAAAATTGAACAGGATTTTACATATCGCTCTGGGTTTATAGCAAGAGGATTATCAGAGAGTTTTATTGCGCAGGAAGCTATGAAAGTAATTGAGGAAGGTAAGAGATGATACCAATAACTAAACCATATTTTGACGAGGATGAAATAAAAGCCCTTAAAGAGTGTCTGGATTCAGGATGGGTTACACAGGGACCTATGACAGAGAGGTTTGAAAACCTGTTTAAGGAAGAGCATCATTGCGAATATGCAGTTTCCGTATCTTCATGTACGGCAGCACTACATATTGCATTGCTTGCATTAGGAATCAGTGCCGGGGATGAGGTCATTGTACCGGCGTTTACATGGATAACATCAGCCAGTTGTGTAGAGTATGTGGGAGGAACTGTCAGATTTGTGGATGTTGAAACAGAAACGATGAATATTGCTCCCGAACGGTTAGAGGAAGCAATTACTTCTAAAACCAAGGCGATTATAGCGGTACATCTATTTGGATGCCCAGCCCGGATGGATGAGATAATGTGGATTGCAAAGAAATACAATTTGTACGTTGTGGAAGATTGCGCATGTGCAATTGGGACTACTTATAAGGGGAGAAAAGTCGGGACAATAGGGGATATAGGATGTTTTTCATTCCACCCAAGGAAGGCAATTACCACTGGGGAAGGCGGAATATGTTCTACGGATGACGAGGCATTATATTATAAAATGCTGCAATATAAGAACCACGGGCTCAATTCGGTTAAGAAGGATGAGGATTATGGAAAACCATATTATATGGGAATTTATGATGAAGTCGGTTATAATTTGCGGTTGTCTGATATACAGGCTGCAGTAGGAATTGCACAGTTTAAAAAACTGCATTTGTTATTAGAAGACAGGAAGAGATGTGCGGAATATTATTTGGAAAGGCTTAAGGGGTGCCTGGATGTCATTTTGCCAATAGTGCCTAACGAATTTGGACATACCTATCAATCTTTTGTTATTTTGGTGAAATCCGGAGACAGGGGAGTAAGGAACCAGATAATGATAGAAATGCAGCAGCAGGGAATCCAGACAAGGCCGGGGACAATAGCTATAGTAAGAACAGAATATAATAGGAAGAAATATGGTTTGGCTGAAGGAGAATGTCCTGTGGCGGAGTTTTGCGAAGATGCCTCGCTAACACTTCCCATATATCCATTTATGCAGCCCGATGAACAGAATAGGGTTTTGCAATTGGTCTGCAAAGCGTTTATGTAGTTTTGAGCATACAGGTTATTTTAAATAAATTGTGTAAATGGTAAGAAGGAGAAACATGAAAAGTAAGGATAAGTAAAAATGAATGTAGGTAAAAAGATTTATTTGACATTTGACATGGATTGGGCATGTGATGAAGTAATGGAATTTTTATATGACATGTTGGAGCTATATGATATAAGTGCAACTATAAATATAACGAATAATTTTAGGATTTTGGAAAGGTATAAAAAGAATAAAAAAATTGATTTGGGTATACACCCTAATTTTAATTTTTTGATGAATGGAAGTGAGGGGGGGAGTAATAAAGAAGACATTATTCGGCAGTGCAAAAGTATTGTTCCCGATGCTGTGGTAGTAAGATCCCATTCGTTATTAAATTCTTCCGTTGTTACGAAAACGCTATTTGATTATGGCATAAGGTATGAACTAAATTATTTTATAGAACCATATGAGGGAATATGTGTTTATCCCTGGCTATTTCAGGGAGTCCTGCAAATCCCATTTTTTTATGAAGATGATTTATATTTATTAGAGAACAATAATAGAAGTCCTTCCTTTTATTTAAGTGAAAATATAAGGATGTATAGGGTTTTTAACTTTCATCCTATCCATTTATTTTTGAATAGCGAGTCATTAGAGAGATATGGGAGGATTAAAGAAAACTATCATAGCTTTTCTGCTATAGAAAAGAATGTGAATAAAGACAATTATGGAGTATGGAATTTTTTTCTTGATCTGATTAGGCTTGCTAATAAAAATGGATATCAATTTGATACTATCGCAGGACTTGAAGCAGATGAATGGAGAAGGAAGTAATGAAACTTTCGGAAATATTTTGTAGCACATGCGGTCGTTTGCTGTGCGATGGAGAATTTGATATATTTGGAGTTTTAACTACATGCGGACAAGGTAAAAAGGTATTTAGTTATATTAATGATGAAAGGTATCAGAGAGAATTAGTAAATAGTGACATTTCGTGTATAGTTTGTACAAAAGAATTGCTGGAGAGCTTACCGGATAATATAAAGGGAATAATTGTTGCAGAGAACCCTGGTGAAACTTTTTGGAAAATACATAGTATACAGAAGGTTATTAAATTTGCGACATCTATAGGAAATAATTGCCAAATTAGTGATAAAGCATATATTGCGAAGGAAAATGTCGTAATAGGTAATAATGTTATTATTGAAGAATTCGTGTCAATAAAGGAAGGTACAAAAATAGGTGATAATTGTGTCATCAGAGCTGGAAGTATTATTGGAGGAGAAGGGTTTCAGTTGCAAATAGGATGCGGTGATACATACTCAGTAGTCAAGCATTTGGGAAGTGTTTTGATTGGGGATAATGTAGAATTACAGCAATCTGTTTGTGTTGATAAAGCGCTTTTTAGTTGGGACAGTACGGTTATTGGAGATGGGACTAAGATAGATAATTTAGTGCATATAGGACATGCAGCTAAAGTAGGGAAAAATTGCAAAATTGCGGCGGGAGTAATTTTAGGAGGGAGTCTTGTAACAGAGGATAATATTTGGTTTGGAATAAACGCAACGATACGAAATAATATTATAATTGAAAAGAATGCAGATATTTCAATGGGAAGTGTTGTCACTAAAGAAGTAGGAAGGGATAAAAAGGTAAGTGGAAATTTTGCCATAGATCATAATAAATTTATAGAAAATTTGAAACATAGTATTGAATAAAAAGGTTAGTATTGGAAAGTAGGATGAAAAAGAGAGAGAATAGAAGAATATTTCTGGGAACTCAAGAAATTGCCGGAATGATGGAAAGACTATATAATGCATTTCAAGAGATGAAAATCGAATGTGACTTTTATTGTATGTATAGTTATGGATTCGCGTCGGAGAAAGCAGAAAAAACAGATATAAAAATTCTTAGAAAGTATCAAATTCATTTAAAAAAAATAGTGCAGGCTACAAAAGAGTATGAGAAAAATTGGTGGGCATTTCTGCAAATGTTGGATATATTATATATTTTTTTTCACGTGCTGTTTAGATATGATGAATTTATTTTTATATTCGGGCATGGTATATTTTATCATAATAAATATTTGAGCAGAATAGAGGAGTTGGAATATTTTATATTAAAAGTGTTTCATAAAAAAATGATTATGTGGCTTTGCGGCTCTGACTCAAGACCACCGTATTGTGATGTATATCTGTATAGTTGTTCCGGCCAGACAGAGAGATTATATCGTGCAACTCAAAAGAGAGCACATAGAATCAGGATGCTTGAAAAGTATATGACTTTAATTGATAGTCCTGCTTCTTCACATTTTCATACAAAACCATATTTGATTTCTAATGGTATTGGAATACCAGTGGATGATAAAGAAAGAGTGTTTATTAATAAGCGAAAGAAAAATAAAATTACGATTTTACATGCCCCATCTGATCAGAAAGTGAAAGGCACAGAAATAATCAGAAATATCTTAAAAGAAATTCAGGACGAAGGTCATGAGTTTGAGTATGCAGAGGTATCCGGTTTACCGCACAATATAGTACTTGAGAAAATGGCGATGGCCGATATCATAGTAGATCAATTATATAGCGATACGCCAATGGCTGGATTTGCAACAGAGGCCTCAATGAATGGGATAGCAGTAGTTGTGAGTGGTTACTATGCTGAAATATGCAAAAAGACTTTACCTCAGCCAATTGCACCAACTGTATATTGCAAACCGGATGAATTAAAAGATAAAATAGTATATTTACTAGAGCACGAAGATGAGAGAAAGCGGATAGGTAGAGAGGAAAAGGAATATATTGAAAATTATTGTCTGTCCACTATTGTGGCAAAAAAATTTTTGAATGTATTCGATAATTCATATCCTAATGAATGGGTCACGAATCCGGCCGATAATGAGTATATTTGGGGTGGGGGTGTAAGTAAGGAACTGGTTACGAAAAGTATTGTAGATTTGATAGACAATTATGGATTTCAATCATTACATTTAGACGAAAACAGTAAGCTTTATAAGAAATATATTCAGTTATATAACGAATCAAGACGAAAACGATCATAGTATTAGAGAGGAACCACGTTTGAAAAAGATATTGGTTTTTAAGACATCTACTGATGCGACGGTGAAGAAATTATTTCAGGATTTAGTAAAAGAGGATATTGATTGTCTCATTCAAAGTAGCCAGATTGACCGATACAAGAAAGAATATCCTTGTATACATTTTATTGACATTTGTCAGGAAGGCTTTTATGATCTGCCGTCTAAGGTTGTCCATAGGATCTGTCAAAAGACTTATGATCAGGTGTATGTGACTTTCTCAGGCACAGAAGGGCATAATTACGGGAATGTAATGGAATTGGTTGATAAGGTAGATTTCAAAAACGCTTTTTTTTACAATTGCAGGGGAGACAGGGTTGCGGTACCAAAGAGAAATGTAATAGTGGATATGTTTTGCAGGTTATATATCAATTGGATTGGCTTTGTTTATAGATTAAGGGATGGATGGCAGGATGTGCGGAATAGCAGGTTACTTCAGTAAATCAAATAAATACAAGGCGGACAGGAAGCTTGTAAAAAAAATGACAGATAAATTGATTCACCGTGGGCCGGATGCAGAAGGCCAATGGACGGATGAGTATGCTGCGTTAGGACATAGGAGGCTGTCAATCATAGATCCTGACACAAAAAGTAACCAGCCTATGGTCAGCCATGATGGAAAGTATGTCATTACATTTAACGGGGAGATTTATAATTATATAGAAATAAAGAGACGGCTTATGGAAAGAGGCGCCGTTTTTAAGACAGACGGGGATACAGAAGTTATTATAGAAGCCTATAGAATGTATGGGACATCCTGTATGAATCATTTCAATGGAATGTGGTCTTTTGCACTTTATGATATAGAGAAACAGAAAGTTATTTTAAGCCGGGACAGATTTGGGATCAAGCCGCTTTATACGGTTGATAATAATGACGTATTCATATTTGCGTCTGAAATCAAAGCGATTATAGCGGCTTTTCCGGAAGAGAATATTCCTAATGAAACGTGTATATACCGATATCTGTCAGGAATTGTAAATGAAGATATGGACGAGAAATGTTTCTACAAGAATGTTAAAATATTTCCGCCTGCGCATTATATGATTTATGATATCAGGAAGCATACCAAGCAATATAAGAAATATTGGAAGGCAGATGAACGGCTGTTTCATGATAAATGGATAAAAGGAAAAAATCCGGTAAGGACGTTTAAGAAGCTATTTGAAAGTGCCGTAGGGTTAAGGCTCCGTGCAGATGTGGAAGTGGGTGCATGCCTTTCAGGCGGGTTGGATTCCAGCGCGATAGTTGGATGCGCATCCAAAAAGTATGGGAGGAAGATGCATACATTTTCATCCATCTATACGGATAAAGAATGTAATGAAGAGCCGTATATCCGTAAAGTTAATGAGAAATGGAATACAACTCCGCATTATATAAAACCGGATGATTATGAGAGAAACTTTACAAAGTATATAGAGGATTTAACATATCACCATGACCAGCCGACAGGAGGAGCTTCTTTATATAGCCAGTATATGGTTATGAAAGGGGTACAGGGAAATGTAAAGGTTGTGCTTGATGGACAGGGGGCGGATGAATTATTTGCCGGATATATTCCATATTATTCTTCTTATATCTCAGACCTGATGGATCGTAATACCTTCTTATCAAAATGTAAAGCAATTAAAATTCTAACAATTGTGAAGAAAGAGTGGCCTGATATTATCGATGCTGTCAGTACGGATACGATAGTGCGGCTTGTTGGTTTGAAAAACAGTTTCCTATTCCAAAATAAGGATAAAATAAAAAATTTAAAGGTAAAGAGAAGCACACAGTTGTTTACGGACAGTTTTATGGAAAGAGTCAATGCTGATTACAGGAATAAGGAAATACAATGTTCTTCTAAATTGAATACAAGACTCTGCAATGATGTCCTGAACAGATCCATTCCGTCATTGCTACATAATGAAGATGGAAATTCAATGGCTTTTTCCATTGAATCCAGGGTTCCGTTCCTGGATTATCGTATTGTTGAATTTGCAATTGCGCTTGACGGAAAATATAAGATTAGAAATCAGTGGACAAAGTGGATAATCAGAAGAGCCTGCAGGGAATATCTTCCCAGAGAAATAGCAATGAGAAAAAATAAAATGGGATTTCCTGCCCCATTTGCGAGATGGTTGAGGGAAGGAAGCAGCAGAGAAGAAATTGCGGAAGTAATTTATCGGTTTGGAGACAGAAATATTGTTCTTAAAGAGACTATTGACCAGTTTTACAAGGCCCATATCAATATGGAAGCGGACTACAGTGATATACTTTTCCGGTTTTATAGTATGGAGCTGTGGCTCAGGGCGTCTGACGATTGTGAAAAGGATAGGATCTGATGAAAAAAATAATACTTTTCGGAGCAGGTTTTTTGGGTGAGGCAGCTTATTATAAATTAAACAGGTTTGGTGAGATAATATTTTATGTGGATAATGATCGACGCAAAGCAGGAAAGAAATTACATAATATAGAAATAATTGATTTTCGAAAACTACAGCAGATATATGATGTGCAGTCTATGGATGTAGTTATTTCTTCCTGCTATTTTGGCGAGATGGGAAAGCAGTTATGCGATATTGGGATAAATCAATATTACGTTATATTAAATGGATTGTTATATTTAAAATGGAAGGATGGAGATATGATTCCCTGCAGCATAGGCACGCAGCGGTATGATATAGCTCCAATTGATAAAAAAAGTATTTTGTTTGTTCAGGATGTAGTATGTATACGTACGCATAAAACTGCAAATGCCTTGAAAAGATACGGCTGGAAGGTATTTTTAGCATATTTATTAGTGTCTCCGGAACAATCAAATAGTGAGTATGCGAGTATATACGATGATATTTATGCCATTAATTCGCTCAGTCAGTTTATTGAATTTGTAAATGAAAGTAAGTTTGATTATGTACATAGTTCTAATGAGCCTGATTATTTGTCAATGATATTGAATCAGACAAATAAAACAATTATTCATGATTGTCATGATTTGAGCAGCGCATATAAGAGTATGTCTCCGGAAGAAATGTGTATAGAATTTTCAGTGAATAGGAATAGCTGTGGTGTTATATACACGACAGAAGGGATTAGGAACGAAGCTGTAAAAAAATATAATATTCCAAAAGAGAGAACATTTGTATTGGAAAATCTGATTTCGGAGGAGTTAGCCCCTGAAAAGAGGTATGAAAAAATAAGTATCACCGATCATGAAATACATTGTGTGTATGAGGGCAGTGTTATACCACATGATAAGGAGAGCCATAGATATTTTGAGGACATATGGAAACAACTTGCGGAAAGCGGAGTCCATATACATTTTTATACGAATTGTGAGAGAAAATATTGTCTCTTTCTTGAATCTTTGCATGAAAAGATACATTACGAAGGAAATTACTCTTCTAAACAGTTGGCAGAAGAGATGACAAAGTATGATATAGGATTGTGCGTTTTAAATATAACCGGGAAAAATAAACAGTATTTAGAATTTGCGTCGCCAAATAAAATACAGGAATATGTAAATGCAGGTATTCCGGTTGCAGTTGGAAATATTTATAGCCAGAAAAAGTTTGTTGAGGAGAATGGTTTTGGAAAAGAACTCAATTTTAATATGGATATTTTGGAACAGCTTAGAGACATCGCCCAAATAAGGATAGAAGATAATATCCTGCGAAAAAAAGGATTGACTTTTGAAAGTAAGATGCAAGAGCTAATTAGATTTTATGATAAATGTAAACGCCATAAATAATATACCATAGTAAGAAGAGGTGGACATGAAAAAAATAATACTTTTTGGCACAGAATTATATGGGCAAAGCGCTTACTATAAAATGAAATCTCAATTTGAGATTGTATATTTTGTGCAGGATAATCCTATATCGGATAAGAAGGAACTGTTTGGGATTCCCATTATATCCAGTACGCAATTAAAGGAAATCTATACTTCCGGAACGGATATTATTGTATGTAAAAAGAATTATTTTCAGGTCAGTACACAATTAATTGAAATGGGAATTACAGATTATTATGTGATGATGGAAGGGTTTTTGTATCATAACAGTACAAATGAAACTATGGTGCCGGTAGAATTAAATAAATATTCATATTTTCGAAAAGAAAGAGATGAAAAGAATATATTATATGTGCAGAATGCAACAATATGTAAAGTAATCCAAAAAACCGCGGCAATGATGAGAAAAGAAGGATATAAAGTTTATTTATTGTATACTATGTTGCCATTGGAGAGCTGCAATGGAAATTTTGCAAGTATATATAATGGAATATATACATTTTATACGGCAGATGGAATTATTGATTTTATTGAAAATAGTGATTTTGATATTATACATAGTTCAGATGCGTCTGATATTCTGGCCAATATAGTTCTGGGAAGCTCAAAGCATGTGGTTTATGATACACATGATACAAGAAGTCAGCAGGGGTGTGGTGCAGTGGAAAATTTGATTTTAAAGTATATAGCAACTACACAAAGCGATGGAAATATATATAGTTCCCGGGACATTGCGGAAATTGCCGGGAAAAAGTATGGACTAGAGGGCAAAGAGATATTATTGAGCAGTACGGAGCATCAGAAATCTTATAGCCAGGAGTTGGCAGCTTTTTATGAAAGAGTAAAGAAAAGGAAAGTAATTCGATGAAAATAATAACCGTTGTAGGAGCAAGACCGCAGTTTATTAAAGCAGCGGCAGTATCAAGAGTTATTAGAAAATATGCAGTGGAGATCTTAGTCCACACAGGACAGCATTATGACAGCAATATGTCAGAGATTTTTTTTGAGGAATTGGATATTCCAAAACCTGATTATTACCTGGGTGTGGGTTCGGGTTCACATGCAAAGCAAACGGCGGATATGCTGGTTAAATTAGAAGAGATTTACTTAAAGGAGAAACCTGATTTTGTATTGGTATATGGTGATACTAATTCCACATTGTCAGCAGCATTGGCGGCATCTAAGATCTTAATCCCGGTTATCCATGTGGAGGCAGGATTGCGTTCGTTTAACAGAGCAATGCCGGAAGAACAGAACAGGATATTGACAGACCATATTTCAGAGTATCTGTTTTGCCCAACGCCGGCTGCCGTGGCCCATTTGAAGAAAGAAAATATTACAAGTAATGTTTATTGCATTGGAGATGTAATGTGTGATGCGGTACTTTTTTATTTGTGCAAAATAAAAGATATCCCGGAGAAATTTTTTGTGGATAGGCTCCAGTTTTTATTTCAATGGAGCGGTAAATTGGAGAATTGGTATATGGCTACAGTGCATAGGGCGGAAAATACGGAAAATGAACTGGCGCTGAGTGAAATCCTGGAAGCTTTTGAGAAACTGGAAAATCCGGTTCTTTTCCCTGTTCATCCAAGAATAAGGAAGTTCATAGAATGGTTGACGGATAGGAATCAGTATAAAAATATTTGTTTTGTAGAGCCATTGGGGTATTTAGAGATGCTCTATTTTACAAATAATGCAACAAAAGTGGTGACTGATTCAGGAGGTCTGCAAAAGGAAGCGTACATAATGCATAAAAATGTTGTTACCTTGAGAAACCAGACAGAATGGGTGGAAACATTGGAAGATGGACATAATATTTTATGTGCAATAGATAGTGAGAGTATTCTTGAGGCTGTCAGAAGAACAGATACAGAAGAAAAGTTTAATGATCTTTTATTTGGCAATGGTGACGCGGCAGAGAAAATGTGCAAAATAATGTTTTGATTTGGTATTTATATAGAAGTAGAGGGGCAGTGAAAAATCAATGAAATTTACATATGATGCGTATAAAAACATGATATTGCGTCTGAAAGAGCATGGATATATTTTCAGTAATTATTTTGATTATAGGATATATGATAAAAGTGTTATTATGCGGCATGATGTAGATAATGATTTGGGAAAAGCCTTGAAGTTGTCCGGAATAGAGCATGAAATGGGAGTTACATCAACGTATTTTGTATTGGCAACAAGTAATTTCTATAATATTTTTTCTAAGAAAAATAGAGATATATTAAGATTTATATGTGATATGGGGCACTCAGTAGGGCTGCACTTTGATGAAACCCAATATAGTAAAGTGGATGAAAACTGGTGGCAGGAGGCTGTTGACAGGGAAATATATCTTTTGGAACAATGTGTGGGCAGGGAAGTAACGAGTGTATCCATGCATCGTCCGTCAAAAGACACACTTAACTCTGACTGGGATATCAGGAGCGGTAAGGTCGTAAATAGTTACGGGAAGGAATTTTTTGAAAACCATAAGTATTTATCCGACTCCCGCAGGAACTGGAAGGAGGATGTTTTAGGGATCATTGAAAAGGAGCAATATAACAGGCTGCATATATTAGTACATCCGTTTTGGTATAATGAAACCGAGGAAACAACAAAGGATGTTTTAGCAACTTTTTGTAAAGGGCAGATATATCAATGTTATGATGAATTGGATAGAAATACTCGTAATTTGAGTGAATTGCTTATGAAGCAGGAGTTGCTTGTTTGGGAGAAAGTAAATGGAGAGGATAACGGCAGGGGAACTGTTTGATTATTTAAAGATAAGGGATCCCAATATAAAGCTATATGGAAGAAAGGATAAAGAGATTGTTGGCTTTTCGTCTTTGGACAATTACAAGAAGGGAAGTATAACTTGGCTAAAGAAGCAGGCTGATACAAATTTACGCCGGCATAATTTGACAGCTGTTGTATGTTCTCCTGATGTTGAAATAGCAGCAGAAGTCCGGATTGTGACAGACAATCCCAAAGACATTTTCTTTGCAGCAGCAGAATATCTGGATGAGTCAGTAACTGTTTCGGGGATAGCTCCGACGGCAATATTGGGAAATGATGTGAAGATAGGGGAAAATGTTTTAATTGGAGATTATTGCTGTATTGGGGATAATGTACAGATTGGTGACGAAACAATTATAGGGGCACATGTTGTTATTCATAAGAATGTGAAGATAGGTAAGCGATGTGCAGTGAAGCCGGGGGCTGTTATTGGCGGGGCAGGATATGGGTATTCCAAACGGGATCATAAACACTATAAAATACGTCATTATGGCAGTGTTGTGATCGGTGATGATGTAGACATAGGAAGTAATACATGTATTGACTGTGGGACAATAGATGATACGGTGATTGGGAATGGTGTGAAGATCGATAATCTATGCCATATTGCGCATAATGTGATCATCGGGAACAATTCGTCCATCGTGGCAAACAGTACAATCTGCGGCAGTACTGTAATTGGATGTGAGGTATATATAGCCCCAAATTCTGTTATTATGAACCAGATAAAGGTGGGGGATGGCGCGTTGGTTGGTATGGGAGCGGTAGTAACGAAAAATATAGCAGAAGATACAGTTAATATCGGGTTTCCGGCTGAAAAAATCCGTATTCGGACAGATGAGGATTGGAGGAAGTACTGATTAAAATTTTTTATGAAAGGACAAATAATGGAAAAAATAGATGAGTTACTGGATGCTTATGCATATGAAATGGAAACGGTATCTTCAGGCTATGAAATGATGGGTCGTATGCTTGATAGAAAATATGTGGAATCCAGATTAAAGTTGGCAGGCTTATCCGACATGTATATATATGGTGGGGGATATTTAGGAATCCAGCTTTATTATGCTATCAGCCGGTCAGTCAATGTTTTTGGTGTTGTTGACAAAAGCGGGAGATTGTTGCTTGATGTGCCAGATATACCTGTAGTCAGCCTGGAAAAATTTGCAGAAATATACGAAGGACAAAATGTAATTATAACACCAGTGAAATTCTATCAGTCAATTTTTAGGGAATTATCGGAATTTGTACCGGAAGGGAAGTTAATGTATTTGGGAGAATTTCTGGGAGGTAGACTGTAATGCTGCTGTATGTTACATATTGTGATTTTGGTAATATAGGTTTTTGGGGAATAAAGAAAAAGGTTTTAGCGCAGGTTAATGCTTTCAGGAAAATGTTTGGGAGGGTATATTATACCTATTTTGCGTGGCAGATGGCTTATTTGATGGATGGTGAGCAGATTATTGAAAAAAGAGCGGCTGTTACAAGAAAAGAGTATAATCAGATTTTGTGTCTCTGGGCAGAAAAGTATGGAATTGGAAAGACATATATCAGATATCCTTTTGCAGATAAATGGTTTCTGGAAATCCTGGCTTTTCAGAAGATGCGCCGGATAAAAACAGTGGTGGAAATTCCAACATATCCGTACGATAAAGAGTATCCATATGGAAGAATAAAGGTAGAGGATGCATATTACAGGGAAAAGATAAAGGAATATGTGGATTTGATGGTTACTTATTCCGCTGATAGGGAAATATGGGGGATAAAATGTGTATCGTTGTTTAATGGAATAGATATTGGCGAAAACAAGATAGCAGTGAAAAGGAGACAGGAAAAGGAACTAGTCATGATTGCAGTAAGTTCAATGGCTTTTTGGAATGGGTATGAGCGGTTGATAGAGGGAATGAGAATCTATTATTCACGGACGGTTTCTGTGCCAGTCAGGCTGAAATTAGTAGGTAAAGGGCCTGAAGAAAACTATTACAGAATGCTGTCGGAAAAATATAAATTGATGAAGTATATTGAATTTTGCGGGGAATTGAAAGGGGAAGAGTTGGATGAAGCCTATGACCAGAGCGATATTGCCATCAGTTCATTAGGGGCATACAAAAAGGGTGTATATGCTGGATGCCCGTTAAAAGGAGGAGAATATTGCGCCAGAGGTTTGCCGATGGTATCTGGTGTAAATGATATAAGATTTTCAGATAATGCTGCATTCGTATTGAAAGTACCTAATAATGCGGAACCGATTGATATATATGGCATTATATCTTTTTACGAGAAGGTTTCATCAGATAGTGATTTCAAAGAGCAGATCAGGCAATATGCAGAAAAATATTTATCATGGGAAAGCATTATGCAGCCTATTGCAGAGTATTTAAAATAAAAAGTAGATATTTAAGCATGAATGAATTTTTTCGGGAAGGCTGTGGAAATATTAAACAGGGCTGTTCCTATAGGGGAAAACATATGTATAATCAGGATGAATTTATATTTACCGAGTTTAAAAAGAACTATAAGGACAAAAAGGAACCGATAGCCATTTATGGAATTGGGGTTGATGCAGGGAAATTAGTGCCTAAAATTCCGGAATATAACATTGTAGGTTTAATGGACGGCAAACAAAAGAGCGGTGAAATTTATGGGAAAGCCATCATTGATTATAAGGAGGCTCTGGAACGGAATGTAAAGAAGATCATTATTGTAGCGAGGCCTGCCGTACTAGGCGTTATCTACCACCGTATTGCGGATTTTGCCTGCCGAAACCACATTTTTGTCGGGGATGTAAGGGGAAGGAACCTTGCGGAGGAGTATCGTACACGCGAAAATGATATACCATATTTCCATAAAGGCTGGAAAGATTTAAGACGGGCATGTGAAAAACATGATATCGTTACATTTGATATTTTTGATACTTTGATTGTACGTAAAACCATGCAGCCAAAGGATATCTTCAGAGTTGTAGAAACTGCTTATGCAAAAGCCGGCTGGGCGTTCCAGGGATTTACTGGGGTTCGGATAGAAGCGGAGGACCATTGCTATAAGAAAGGAATGAATCCAACCATATATCAAATTTATGATGAAATAGAGAATATTACAGATTGCGATAAAGAGGTTTTAAAGAGATATATGGAGAAGGAGATTAATACAGAGAAACAGTTCTTATGTGCCAGAAACAGTATGCTTCAATTCTTTAATAGCCTGAAAGAAGAGAAAGAAATTTATCTTATTTCGGATATGTACCTTCCGTCTGATATCTTGGATGAAATTTTGCAGGACTGCGGTTATTCAGGATACAGAGCAATATATGTTTCCTGTGAACATGGGTGTTCGAAAAATGAAGGGTTATTTGAAACATTTATATCCGAAGGGAAGGGCAGGCAAAATGCACTTCACATAGGAGACAATGAAAATGCAGATGGGAAGAGTGCGGAAAATGCAGGGATGGCTTCCTTCCTGGTAATGAATCAGATGGAAATGCTGGAAAATTCATCCTACAGCAGTCTTGTAGATAAGGCGGAGACAATTCTTGACAGGATTTCAATCGGCCTGTTCTGTAACAGGGCATTTGATGATCCGTTTGTGCTGTATGAAACAAAGGGAAAACTTAAAATTAAAGACCACAGGAATATGGCGTATTTATTTATAGCGCCGGAAATTTTATATTTTTCCTGCTGGCTGATACAAAATATCAGAAGGGCTGGCTGTGATTATATAATTTATCCGTCCAGAGATGCGTTTGTATTGCAGAAAATATGTTCCGGTATTAGAAAGAACCAGAGAATCGAAGGATTTCCGGAAGGGGAGTACATCTATGTTTCGCGCAGGGCTTTATATGCGGTAACTGCTTTTGGGAAGAACGATATTGATTATATTGTCTCACATGATTACAGGGGGACGACACTGGGACTGTTCAAAGACCGTTTTAACCTGGATTTGCCGGAGAAAGTGGAAGGTTTTGATCGGAATGAAGCTTTGGAACTGGCCGGTAAATATGCGGCGTCCATTTTGGATAAATGCAGGGAAGAAAGAGAAAATTATCTGCATTATTTAAAATTAACAGGGATTAATCAAAGGAAAAAGGCGGCATTCATTGATTTTGTTGCGGCTGGGACAATACAGAACGGATTACGCAAGATATTGGATAATGACATTCAGGGATTTTATTTCCTTAAGAGAAATACAGATGACATTGACAGGGAGAATAGTATACAGGTTGTTTCCTTTTATCCACCGAAAGGGGACTTTGAACTGGATGCGAATATATACAGGTTTTATCTGTTTTTTGAACTGATGCTTACTTCACCTGAACCGACCCTTAATTACATCGGAAAGGACTTAAAACCTGTTTTTTTGCAGGAAAAAAGGAGCAGGGAAGAGATAGATATGGTGATGGAAATGCAGGAGGAAATGATACAGTTTGCTATGGAAGTATCAAAATTACATCCGGATATTTTTTATGAATGTATTGAGAAGAATGTACCGGATATGATAGTCGGGTTTATGGGCAAAGAGTATTCAGACATAGTATGTGAAGCGGTAATGTCTATGGTTTTGACGGATGAATACCTTGCGAGGACATTTAATATTTTTGACCATTGAAATTTTTAAGGAGCAATGTTTTTTCTGGCAGCAGGATGAGGAGGCATACCGGATATGGGCACGGTTTTTGAAAGTATAATAAACGGTAAATATGGGAATGTCTGGATCTATGGCGCAGGTAAAATAGGGAAGAAATTATGGAAAGATTTTAATTACTTCCAGGTATACATAAATGGTTTTGTGATAAGCAGGTATGATGGGACAATGCTGCCGGGTACGCGGATCTGCGAGCTGCCAGAGGTTAGGACGCCTGCAGAGGATACGGCATTTATTATCACCGTTCCTGCAAAATTTTATGATGTAATTACAGAAAGCCTAAGAGGGCATGGTTTCGGTAATTACACAATATGGGATTCGGAATGCCTGAACAGATTATGGAAGCTGGCAGATTATGATTTTACCGACAGGAGAAAATACGGCGGCAAATGTTGTTTTATTTTAGCAGGGTATAAAGAGTTTCTGTGGGAGGATGTATTTGAACGTTTTACGCGGTTTATGCCTGCTGATATTGATGTGTGTATTCTTTCCTCGGGGATGCACAGCGGTAGACTGGAAAAAATAGCAGAAGAGAATTCCTGGTCATACCTTTCAACGAAAGTAAACAGTGTAACACTTATTCAAAATGTGGCGTTTGCTGTTTACAATGAGTATGAATGGATATATAAGCTGGATGAAGATATGTTTGTGACGGAAGGGGCTTTTGAAAAGCTGTATTCCAATTATCGGAGAGCTCAGAATATTTCCTGCTATGAACCGGGAATAATGGCTCCGCTGATACCGGTTAACGGGTACGGCTACAGTCGGATTCTGAATCGGATAGGGAAGACGGAGGAATATGAAAGAAATTTTAAGAAAGTAAATATCGGCGGCAATCCGGACAGTGAGATTGAAAAAAATCCGGAAACAGCAGTATTTATGTGGAAGAATTGCCCGCAGATAGATAAGCTGAACAGGATTTTTGCAAATGAAACGGAAATTGACGTGTGCAGTGTGAGGCTCAGCATAGGTTTTATTTTACTGAAGCATTCTTTTTGGGAGGACATGCAGGGGTTTAGTGTTTCAGGGAATACCGACATGGGTACGGATGAAGAGGAACTGTGTGCCCAATGTATGAATAAATCAAAGTCAATTATGGTCAGCACGAATACTGTGGTCGGACATTTTGCTTTCGGCAGGCAGACAGGAAGGATGAAGGAATTTTATGAAGAGAATCCCGGATGGTTCAAAGTAAATGGAGGAGAATACGGAAAAAAGAGGTGTGAAAGAGGAATTTTACAGAAGAGGACAGTCATGGAACTTGATAAAGAATATTCCGCTGCAATATGTGGATTCAGGAAAAAGGGAAGAGAACTGTACGATTGCTTATTACAGAAAGGGGTACATATTCCTTACATTGTAGAGCGGAATTATGAAGCATTAAGCCTGCTTGAGAAGAAAAGGGGCGTCCCTGTTGTTGGTTTTGATGAAAATATGGAGTTCTACGGGCAGGCAGATGTTATCATTCTTTCCGGTGATTTACCGGAGGATGTTATAAGGGAGTGTTTTGAGTTGGCAGGAATAGAGATGCCAGTTATAAAAAATGAGTTGGAGTGATGAAATGTTCAAGGACTGTCATACAGATTTGGAAAAAAATAAGTATAAGACAACGAAGCTTCTGCAAAAGGAAAATGACCAGTGGCTGAAAGAAAACGATTTTGAATTTTACCGGGTTCAGAAAACAGGATCTTTCTGTGATATTTTTGATCTTATTTGCAGAAGGGTAGAAATTCCTGAAACAGAGGGGCGTTTTTTACATTTTATTGACCATAGGTATTTGTTTGATACAACACGGGGATACCGTTTTGAAAATATAACGCCGGATTATGGACGTATAATAAAAAACGGGTTAGATAGCTTAAAATATAAGGACGTCCAGATTACAAATAAATTTTGCGAAGATTACAATCATACAATCGAAAGTGTAGTCCTTCTTATCAGGCGGATTTGCGAGCATGAGAAACAGGCAGATAATAGACATGCAGGAAAGCGGGCAGAAATATTTGACAATATGATTTCCAGGCCGGCTGGTTCATTGGAAGAAGGGTTACAGCGTATCCTGTTTTTTCATCAGATATTCTGGCAGATTGGCCAACGTTTGATGGGATTGGGGCATTTGGATATATTGCTGATAGACTTGTATAAAAAAGATTTGGAAGACGGAAGGCTTACAAGGAAAGATGCAGGGGTGCTTATCGGGGATTTTTTTGAGGCTTTGCATCAGTACTGCTGGCTTAAAAGTAATATGCTTTTGGGCGATACCGGGCAGATTATTATTCTGGGAAGCCGGGGGAGGGAAGGGGGATATGTGTGCAATGAGCTTACGTATCTTTTTATAGAGGCAACAGCCCGGAAGCGGCTTCCGGATCCTAAAATCCTGCTTCGGGTTGATAGAAATACACCGCGGGATTTGATGGAAACTGCAATAAGGTGTATGCAGACAGGAGTAGGTGCGCCGCTTCTTTCCAATGATGATCAGGTGATACCAAGGCTGATTGCCTTTGGCGTGCAGGAGGAGGATGCAAGGCAGTATGGTGTGGCTGCCTGTTGGGAACCATTGATTCCGGGTAAGAGTATTAGCCCTAATAATATGAAGTCGATAACCTATCCGAAAGCAATGCAGGCAGTGTGGGAGAGAAAGGATATAGAAACATTTGATACACTGGAAAAATGGATGCAGGCATTCTATGCGGAAGTGCAAAAAGAAGTGGATGAAATCATAGATATTATTTCAGAAGCAAGATTTCAGTATAATCCGTATCTTTCTGTTTTTATGCATGATTGTTTTGGAAGAAAACAGGATGTTTCCTGTGGCGGGGCAGTATATAACAGTTATGGGCTGACAACGGTAGGCCTGTCTAACGCAGTTAATTCAATTTTGAATTTAAAAGATCTTGTATATGATACACAGGAATATTCTTTACAGGAGATAAAAGAGATTCTTGTGAATAATTTTGAGGGTTATGATTTTTTAAGAGAGAGGCTGAAAGCAGCTCCGAATAAATATGGAATGGATGTGCCGGAGGTAATGAACCTGTCTAATGAAATACTTACAAGGACATCCGGGATGGTGCAGGGATTCAGGAATTATATGGGAGGGAGATTAAAAATAGGTGCAAGTTCACCGTCTTATATTGATGCGGCGCAGGAAGTGATGGCTTCTTTGGACGGGAGGAAGTGCGGGGAAGCATTTGGCGTGCATATATCGTCGGAGACAAACAATGGATATACGGAAATTATCAATTTTGCTTCGAAACTGGATTACAATGGAAACCGGTTTAATGGTAATGTCGTAGATTTTATGGTGGCGCCAGGTTTCATAACAAATAATTTTGATAAAATGGTTAGTCTGATAATGGCGGGCATTAAAATAGGATTTTTCCAGTTGCAGATGAATGTAATTGGAAGCGAAACGTTAGCTGAAGCTAAGAAATATCCGGAAAGGTTCCCTAATCTTGTTGTGAGGGTATGGGGATTCAGCGCTTATTTCAGGGATCTGCCGGAAGAGTATCAGAATGTATTAATTAGCAGGGCGAGGCAGAATGAAAGAAGAAATTGATTTGGCAAAAATCAGGGTGGTAATAACAAATATACAAAGAATGTGTATGGATGATGGTCCCGGAATCCGGACTACCGTTTTTTTTAAGGGATGTAATCTTAAATGTCCATGGTGTGCAAATCCGGAAAATATTTCTTTTGAAGTGGAATATGGAAGGGAAGGTTTGCGTCAGGAAAAAATATATGGTTGCTATTACAGTGAAGAAATGTTATATGAGGAACTTATGAAAGATGAGAAGTTTTGGAGTAATACCGGAGGTGGGATCACTTTTTCTGGCGGGGAGCCTTTATTACATTTATACAGAATACAGGGGATGTTGGAAAAGCTGAAAAAGAGGTATATACATCTGGCAGTGGAAACTGCACTGCAGGTTCCGCCGAAATATCTTACCAGGATTTTGACATGGATTGATTACTATATTGTAGATATAAAGGTTTTGGACAGGAAGCTTTGCAGGACGGTTTTGCATGGAAATCTGGATGGCTATTTTGATAATTTGAGGATATTGGGTTCGGAAGGAAAAGAGATATTGTTCAGGATTCCATGTAATATGGAATATACGGCAACGCATGAAAATCTGGAGAGAATATGCAGGCTGCTATGTGAGTTTCCTGATGTGCCTGTTGAGATATTTAGTATCCATAATATGGGAAGGACAAAATATGAGAGCCTGGGAAAAGCGTACAGGGAATTCGAACGGATATCCGGCATACAACTAGAAGGGATTAAGAATAAGCTGGAACAGTGCACAGATGCTCCGGTAGTTATCCGGCATATATGATTAGGAACTGTTACGGAATAACCTGTACATTTTACATGTTCTTTTTTTGATGGCATGGGCAAAAATCAGTTACATATTACGGATGGAAGGAGGGGAAGTATATGGATTTAGTAATATACGGAGCACAGGGGATGGCTCTTGGTGCATATGAAGCAATACACAGCATGTATCCCCGGCGGAAAATTTCTTGTTTTCTTGTTACGCATAAAAAAGGGAATGCCGAAGTGCTTTCCGGGCTTCCGGTGCTGGAACTAAAGGCGTATGCAGGCAGGCTTTCTGCCAAAGAAAAAGAGAGGATGCAGGTACTTATTGCAACCCCGGAGAATGTAATGCCGGAAATAGAAAAAAGCCTTGACGGATATGGGTTTTACCATCATACTAGGATGACTTCCCTGCGTTGGGCAGCGCTTATGGGTTATTATTATACCTGTGAAAAGAAATTCATGCCGTTGTCAGCGCTGCCGGCTGGCTGCCATAAGGCCATGCTTCATATTTTTGCGGCTAAATTTCATAAGGACAGGGTTCTGTCCGGCACGTACCGTATGCCCGAATGGATAACGCCGATTCAGGCAGGCGCCGTACTTTGCCGGGAGAGGGTGGCAGATGTTTTAGACTGTGATGGGGAGAATATTTCGGAGAAAAACGGAAATTACTCAGAGCTTACGGCACTTTACTGGATGTGGAAAAACAGACTGACGCGGGAGTCGGCGGCTGACGGGAAGGAATATTATGGGCTGGTACATTATCGCCGGATATTGGAACTGTCAGAAGATGATATATTGAAACTGGCAGATAATGAGGTGGATGCGGTTATGCCGTATCCAATGCCGTATGAACCTGATATAGAAGCGCATCACAGGAAATATATAAAGAAGGGGGACTGGAAAGCCTTAATGACGGCGCTGGAAGAACTGCAGCCGGAATATGCGAAGAAAATGCCTGAAATATTGAAACAGGCGTATTTGTATAATTACAATATTATGCTGGCAAAAAAGGAAGTCCTAGCAGCTTATTGTGAATGGCTGTTTCCGATTCTGGAAAGAGTGGAGGGATTGAGCATACCAAAGGCTTGCGACAGAAAAGACAGATACATTGGTTATATGGGTGAAACATTGGCAACGCTGTATTTTATGGCTAACAGGGAAAAGCTGAATATAACTCATGCAGGCTGTCGGTTTTTAACATGATGGAGGAAAATATTTAGTCAAAAAGAGGGTTTAATTCCCGGCAGCTTGCTGTGGGAGTTTCGTTAGGAAAGGAAAACATATGCAGTTTGAACTAATGGCATCCATGATGTGTGCCAATTACGGGAACCTTGAAAAGGAAGTAAAAGACCTGGAAGCGGGAGGTATCGACTCCTTCCATATAGATATTATGGACGGCAGGTACGTGCCGAATTTCGCCATGTCGCTAAATGACATGAGATACATAACCCAGGCATCCGCAAAGCCTGTGGACGTCCACCTGATGATCGAACACCCGAACAATCGTATCCAGTTATTCCTGGAGCATTTACGGCCGGGGGATACGGTATATATCCATCCGGAAGCGGAATACCACCCTTCAACTACCCTGCAGAGCATCATCAATGCCGGGATGGTGCCGGGTATTGCCATAAATCCCGGCACGTCTGTGGAGACGGTGATGGAAATGCTGCGTATTGTGAAAAAAGTCCTTGTCATGTCCGTAAACCCGGGGAATGCAGGGCAGATGTATCTGCCTTATGTAGGAAAGAAAATTACGAAACTGCTTGCCCTTAAAGAAGAAATGGATTTTGAAATTTACTGGGACGGCGCCTGCAGCGCGGATAAAATCCTGGAATATGCGCCGCGCGGCGTGAAAGGTTTTGTGCTTGGCACGACGCTCCTGTTTGGGAAGGGACAGGCTTATGGGGAGACTCTGCAGGATATCAGGGAGCTGCGATTTTGAACAAGGCAGGAATGGTATGTCATGGGAGGGGAATATCTGATGAACACAATAGACTATTGGAGACTCGGGAACAATGTGCGCAGTTACCGTATGCAAAGGGGGATGACACAGGAGGCATTGGCTGAGAAGGCGCAGATTTCAGCGAAAGGGATCCAGAAGGTGGAGGCAGGGAAGAGCGGCATGCGTATGGATACGTTTGTGCAGATTTCAGATGCGCTGATGGTATCCATGGATGTGCTGGCAGGGAGACGGGAAGAGGACAGGGCAGCGCTGCGGCATCAGGAATTTTTTTACAGCCTGGTGGAAGACAAAACGGAAGACGAGGTTGAATTTGCCGTGGAACTGGTTCGTATGGTATTTTACCTGCGGAAACGGTATACGGCTGGGGGTTTTGGGGGAAATAGGCAGGATGCTTAGAGCCTGTCTAAAATCTGCTTAAATTAACGGCAATGCGCCGGGACGGAGGCGGTCATGAACATAGCATTGATACTTTCCGGCGGGACGGGAAGCCGGTTAGGGGCGGATATCCCGAAACAATATATAGAAGCGGGGGGAAGGCCGGTCATTAGCTACTGCATAGAATGCCTGTCGCGGCATAGCCGGATAGACGGGTTCCAGATCGTGGCTGCATACGAGTGGCGGGAGAGGCTTTCCCGGTGGATGGCCCAGACAGGGGCGGATGCAGTCCGGAAATTCCGGGGGTATTCGCTCCCCGGCGGGAACCGGCAGCTATCCATCCTCCATGGGCTGGAGGATATCAGGAAGTATGCCGCGGATGCCGACTGGGTATTGATCCATGATGCGGCCAGGCCGGCGCTTACGGGGAGGCTGGTGGATGCGTGCCTGGACGCGGCCATAGGGCATGAGGGGGCGGTTCCGGTCCTGCCGATGAAGGATACCGTATATTTCAGCGAGGACGGGCACCGGGTTTCTTCTTTAATAGACAGGGATGCGGTTTACGCCGGGCAGGCGCCGGAGGTGTTCCGGCTGGGAAAATATTATGAAGCGAATATGTGTCTGCTGCCGCAGAGGATTTTGAAAATCAACGGTTCAACGGAGCCTGCGGTTATGGCAGGGATGGATATTGTAATGCTTCCGGGGGAGGAAGGCAATTTTAAGATTACGACCAGGGAGGATCTGGACAGATTTGTGGGGAATGAACGGTAGCCTGCTTCAAGAATGATTTGCACACCGGAAAGATAGTAGTTGACAGGCAGAAACGCCAGCTTTTATAATATTACCAGTATAAAAGAGGCGGATATGCAGACCGTGCATCTCATGTCTGCCATATAAGCAGGAGGTTATATTGAAATGAAAAGCATTCGGACCAAAATCACTTTAAGTATTATTCTGACTGTGCTTATCGGACTGGTTGCATCCGGGTCTTCAAGCATTGCGCTGAACTACAACAATACCATGTCCACGGTAGAGCAGATGATGGGCCAGACGGCAGTACTGGCGGCAGGGCGCGCGCAGCAGGAACTGGCGGTGTATAAGAATGTTGTCATGGAAGTGGGCTGTATTCCGGAGCTATCCGATCCGGGAGTACCGGTGGAAGAAAAACAGGCTATCATCGATGAGCGTGTTTCCATGCATGGTTTCCAGAGGGGGAATATTGTCGGCGCGGATGGCATCAGCATTTTTGACGGGAATGATTATTCGGATCGTGAATATGTACGTCAGGCTATGCAGGGAAATGTTTTTGTATCGGAGCCGTTGATCAGCAAGATCACGGGGGATTTGTCCATTATGGTTGCGGCTCCTCTGTATTCCGGGGGGGATTATGGGAAATCGATTGTCGGTGTAGTTTATTTTGTCCCCCATGAGACTTTTTTGAATGATATTGTATCCGCCATCCAGATCGGTGAAAACAGCAGGGCTTATATGATCAACAGCTCAGGCGACACGATTGCGGACATTACGCTGGATACAATTACAGTCCAGAACATAGAAGCGGAAGCGCAGGAGGATCCTTCGCTGCAGGAGCTGGCGGCAATCCACAGCCAGATGCGTCAGGGGAAAAACGGGTTTGGGGAATATATAAGCGGGGGGCATAAAATGTTTGCGGCATATGCGCCTGTGCCGGATACGGATGGCTGGAGCATCGCAGTGACTGCGCCGCAGATCAATTATCTGGCATCCACAAGGGATGCAATGGTTATAAATATCGCGGTGATTGTGGTTTCCATATTGCTTTCCGTTCTTGTCGCCCTTACTTTGGCGATCAATATCGGCAGGCCGATGAAAGCCTGTGTGAAAAGGATGAAGCTGCTTGTGGAGGGCGATTTGGAAACGCCGATGCCCAGGATTACCAACAAGGACGAGACAGGTGTGCTTGTCCGGTCAACCGAGGCTTTGGTGGAGGGGCTCCGTACTGTCATTAACGATATCAGTTATCTGCTCAACGAGATGGCAAACCAGAACCTGGACGTCCATACGCAGCATGAAGATGTATATGTCGGCAGTTTCAAAGATATTCTGCATTCCATGCGCAATATGAGGGTTGAACTGAGCAGCGCGATGCGCCAGGTCAATTATTCCGCGGAGGAGGTGGCAAATGCCAGCAACCAGTTATCCTCGAGCGCCCAGACGCTTAGCCAGGGTACAACAGAGCAGGCCAGCTCAGTACAGGAACTGGCGGCGCGGATCAGCATAATATCGGATGAAGTGAAAGATACGGCGGGAGGGGCGCTGGATGTCAGGAGCCAGACGCATCAGACAGGCAAAGAAGTTTTGCTTTGCAACCAGAAGATGCAGAATCTGGTAGAGGCTATGGAGAGGATCCGGACCAGTTCTGTGGAAATTGAAAAGATCCTTAAGACGATAGATGATATTGCGTTCCAGACAAATATACTTGCCCTGAATGCGGCAGTAGAGGCTGCCAGGGCGGGCAGTGCGGGGAAGGGATTTGCCGTTGTTGCGGAGGAAGTCCGCGATCTGGCCGGCAAGTCTGCGCAGGCTGCCCAGAATACCTCGGAGCTTATCGCAAATTCTACGGACGCGGTACATATTGGTACGGAAATAGCCCAGAGTACGGCAGATGTCCTGCTGGGTGTTGTAAACAGTATCCAGTCTGTGGTGGATGCTATTGATCATATTGCGGTAGTATCCAGTGAGCAGTCGGAGTCCGTTGAGCAGGTTGCCAACGGTATCAATCAGATTTCGGTTGTCGTACAGAGCAACAGCGCTACCGCTGAAGAGGGGGCGGCCGCGAGTGAACAGCTCTCCGCCGAGGCGGCATGCCTGAAGGATCTGGTGGGGCGGTTTACGCTTGCTTCAGATTGAGTGTAGAAAAAAACCATTCAGCAAAAGGAGCGTTGTTTATTTCGAAATATGATATATGGAGGAGAGGAAGAGATGGAAAAATATAAACGTATTTTTGTGGTGGTTGTAGATTCCCTTGGGGCGGGGGCGCTGCCTGACGCGGCGGAATATGGGGATGCGGGGACGGATACCCTCGGGCATATTTCGCAGGCTGTGGATGAATTTGCAATCCCGAATCTTCAGAAGCTGGGTATAGCGAATCTCCATCCGCTCAAACAGGTGGAGGCGGTAGAAAAACCGCTGGGATATTATGCTTATCTGATGGAAGCGAGTACGGGAAAGGATACGATGACCGGGCATTGGGAGATGATGGGGCTCCATATCACAAAACCTTTTAAGACATTTACGGAAACCGGTTTCCCGCAGGAGCTTCTGGATGAGCTGTCGGAAAGGACCGGCAGGGTAATCATCGGGAACAAAAGCGCCAGCGGTACGGAAATCCTGGAGGAGCTTGCGGAAGAGGAGATTGCGACGGGCCATATGATCGTGTATACGTCGGCGGACTCTGTTTTGCAGATTTGCGGCAATGAGGAAACCTTTGGCCTGGAGGAATTGTACCGCTGCTGTGAGATTGCCCGCGAAATCACAAGGAAGGACGAGTGGAAGGTCGGGCGTGTCATCGCGAGGCCGTATGTCGGGAAGAAAAGGGGTGAGTTTAAAAGAACAAGCAACCGGCATGATTATGCTTTGAAACCGTATGGCAGGACAGCGCTGAATGTATTGAAGGATGCGGGGCTGGATGTGATTTCGGTAGGAAAGATTTTTGACATTTTCGATGGGGAAGGTATTACGGAATCCAATAAGTCCCAAAGCTCCGTGCATGGGATGGAGCAGACAATAGAGATTGCAAAGAGGGATTTTAAGGGGCTTTGCTATGTGAACCTTGTGGATTTTGACGCTTTGTGGGGGCACCGCCGGGATGTGAAAGGCTATGCGCAGGAGTTGGAGAAGTTTGATGTGAAACTGGGGGAATTGCTGGCGCTGCTTAAGGAAGACGATTTATTGATAATTACGGCGGATCACGGGAATGATCCGACGCATACGGGGACTGACCATACAAGGGAAAAAGTTCCGTTTTTAGCATATTCGCCGTCTATGGAAGGGGCCGGGAGGCTGGACGATGCGCAGACTTTTGCGGTTATCGGTGCGACTGTTGCCGATAATTTCGGGCTTGGGATGCCGGATGGGACAATCGGGAGTTCGATCCTTGGGGGGCTGAATTGATTAATTGCCTTCTTATTGGCCTGGATTGAGAGAGGCCAATAAGAAGGCAATTTTTTACATTATTTTAAAAATACCTATTGACCGGACAGTTACTGTCTGGTTTAAGATAAAAAGCAACAAGAAAGGGACGGAAAGGAGAAAGTGTTATGGGAAAAATGAAATTTATTTGTGCTGTTACTGTCGGAGGTGCTGCTGTTGGAGGCGTGTTATGGGCTCTCTTGGGGAAGAAGATAAAAATGCTGTCTGTATCCTTGAACAGTTTCAAGGATGGGAATCTGGCGTATACGTTTCAGCATACGCCGGAAATACAGCCGACTAAGAGAATCAGCAGAGGGAAAAACACGTATCAGTTTTTAAAAGAAAACAATGTGGCATTGGCGGATGGGTTTTCATATGAAGGTAAGTTTTATCCGTCTGAAAAGTTTATGGAAGATACAAAGACGTCCGCCATGCTTGTTATCAAAGACGATGTCATCCGGTATGAAAAATATTTTTTTGGAGGGGATGAAAATACGCTGTTTTCATCAAATTCCATGGGGAAGTCGTTTGTGTCAGCTTTAATGGGGATCGCCATATCGGAGGGATACGTCGGCAGCGTGGAAGATCCAATCGGGAAGTATATACCGGAGTTTGCAGGTACAAAACTGGAGGACATCCCGATCAGGGCCTGTCTGCAGATGGCTTCCGGGATTAACTTCAATGAAGATAAGGATATGAGCGGTTTTTCCATGCGTACATTGATGGGGTGCCCGGCTATGAAAGTCATTTCGAAATACGGGATACAGGAGGAACCTTACACCTACCGCAGGTATCTGAGCATTAACACAGAAATATTAGGGCAGGTCATTAAAAATGCTACCGGGTGCGGCCTTGCGGATTTTATGGAAGAAAAGCTCTGGAAACGGATTGATGCGGCTCATGACGCCTATTGGACATTGAGCAACGGGACGGAACTCGCAATGGGCGGGTTAAGCGTGTCCCTCAGGGATTATGCGCGCTTCGCAAGGCTGTACCTGAAGAAAGGCAGTTACAACGGGGAGCAGATTCTTGAAAAAGACTGGATACGGGACAGCCTGGATATCAGTGCGGAATATTCCAGACCGGGATCGAATTATGATGCTTATAATGCCATTGGCTATGGATACCAGTGGTGGGTGCCGCAGGGGGAGCAGGGTGAGTTTATGGCAATCGGTGTTTATGGGCAGTGGATTTATGTGAATCCGTCGAACCGGGTGATTATCGTAAAGACCAGTGCGGATCCGGATTTTATGGAGAAGGGGTATGAGCTTAGGCATGTAGAATTTTTCAGGGCGGTCGCAGAGGGGCTTTCCTGATGTACATTGCCATATGGCGGATTCACGGAAATAGCCGATGGAGAGATTTTATTGTACGTATAATTTCAATCCCCGTTCCCGGATCTTTTATCCCTAAATCGGTCAATAAACCAATATAAAAACAAGTTGACCTATGTTGTATGGAACGGTATTATAAAAATGTAATCAACAAAAGCCAATAAAATACATACCATATACAACCATTAAGGAGGAAAAGGGAACGATGCAGAACGAGTATGAAATCAAGGAAGAGATGTGCGAAATCGGGAAAAGGGTGTATAATCGCGGGATGGTGGCATCCAATGACGGCAATTTTTCGGTCCGGCTCAATGACAATGAGTTTTTGTGTACACCGACAGGGGTGAGCAAGGGTTTTATGACCCCGGAATATATCTGCAAAGTGGATGCGGAAGGCAAAGTAATCCAGGCGAACAATGGCTTCCGCCCTTCTTCGGAGATCAAAATGCATATGCGGGTATACAAAGAGAGGCCGGACGTTAATTCGGTGGTACATGCACATCCCCTGTATGCCACAAGCTTTGCCGTTGCAGGCATTCCACTGACACAGCCGATCCTGCCGGAAGCGGTCATCACATTGGGCTGTGTGCCGATAGCAGAGTATGGCACGCCTTCCACGGAAGAAATCCCGGATGCAATTTCCAAATATCTGCAGTATTACGATGCCGTGCTGCTGGAGAACCATGGCGCGTTGACATATTCCGACTCCCTTCTGAATGCTTACCATAAAATGGAATCCGTAGAGTTTTATGCACGTTTATTATACCAGTCAAAGGTATTGGGCGGGGCGAAGGAACTTTCCCGGGAACAGGTGGAAAGGCTGTATGAAATCAGGAGACAGTCCGGCATGGCCGGGAAGCATCCGGCAGATTTATGCGCAAATAAGAAAGAGGGCATACCGGGCTGCCATAGCTGCGGCGATTCCTGCGGGACAGGCAGTACGGGTGCAGGCGGCGTGGATGCGGAACTGGTGGCTTCCATTACGAAGAAGGTTTTGGAACAGCTTGGGCTGTAAGGAACTGTCGTTGATGATAGGATTATCAAATGCGGGACAGAGAAATCTGTCCCTGTTTTTGTTTCCTTTATTGATTTTTGATTGAAAATCATACATAATAAAAACATGGGCGGAACTGCCCCTGAAGAATATCCTGCCGGGATATGGCAAGGGAGGTAATGCGATGGCGGAAGATATGCTTTTTTTTGGCGAATCAAAAAATATCGAATATAAAGTGGCAGTACCGGATAAAAGTACAAAATATATGAAAACGGTAGTGGCTTTTGCCAATGGCATCGGCGGCAGGATTGTTTTTGGTATAGATGATAAAACTCTGGAAGTTGTCGGTATGGATCCCGAGAATATATTCAAAACAATGGACTCCATAACAAATGCCATCTCTGATGCCTGTGAACCGCGCATCAGGCCGGAAGTGACTTTGCAGACAATAGGGGACAAGACAGTCATTGTCGTGGAGATTTTACCTGGTGCTATGCGTCCTTATTATATTAAGGCAAAAGGAATGGCAGAGGGTACTTATGTGAGAGTGTCCGGAACGACCAGGCCGGTAGAAGGTTATATGTTGAAGGAATTGATTTTGGAAGGGCAAAACCGGTATTATGACAGTGAGCCATGTAATGGGATGTCTGTAACAGAGGCGGAAATCGGGAAACTTTGTAAAAGCATGAAGAAAATTGCTTTAGACAATACATGGCAGGACAGTGAGAAAGCCAAAATCAAGGAGGTAACAAAGAATACTCTGATTTCGTGGGGCATACTTGCAGAAGAGAACAGAAAAGTAGTCCCAACGAATGCGTTTGCGCTTCTTACCGGAACAATGCGTATGCAGCCGGTTATTCAGTGCGGTGTATTTAAGGGGACAGACAGAGCCTGCTTTGTGGACAGGAGGGAATTTGAGGGCTCTGTCCAGGAACAGGCAGGTGCTGCTTTTCAATATGTATTGGAAAAAATCAATATAGGCATGAAGATTCAGGGTATTTACAGGCAGGATGTATATGAACTTCCGGTGGATAGTGTAAGGGAGCTGATTGCAAATGCCGTTGCACATCGCAGTTATCTGGAGCCGGGAAGTATCCAGGTAGCGATTTTTGATGACCGTTTGGAAGTAACCTCGCCGGGGATGCTGTTGAATAATGTTTCTATCCAAAAAATGAAGGAGGGCTATTCGAAACCAAGGAATCCTGCCATTGCAAGGGCATTTGCTTATATGAAGATAATTGAAAATTGGGGGACAGGTATTCCGAGAATTTTCAGGGAATGCAGGGAATATGGGCTCCCGGAGCCGGAGCTGATTGATTTTGACGGTGATTTCAGGGTGAACCTGTACCGGAAAGCAAAAGGGGAGTTTGGTGTCAACGGCAGGGCTACCCAAACGCACCAAACTATCCAAACGCACCAAACTACCCAACGCGGCTCTTTGGAATTAACGGAGGACGATAAGACAATTCTCGGAATTTTATACGATAAACCGGCCATGACGCAGAAAGAATACGCGTTAGAACTTGGGTGGACAGTAGACAGGGTGAAATATTATCTGCGGAAGATGAAAACACGGCAAATGATAATCCGGGTAGGAAGCAGCCATAACGGACATTGGGAAGTGACGGCAGATAAAGAGGAATGGCAAAAGGAAAGGCCGGAGGGCAACGGGCAATACAAAAATGATTGAATATAAGTATTAAGTATGGTAAAATTGGGAAAATATTCAGCGATCCTTCCATGGTTTCCAAAGGAAGGAGGCAGACTGCCGGGTGGGAGGGACTGTAAAAACATGGAGATGAAAATGGAATACGGAGGTTTGGCGGCATATGGAAAGTTATAAGAAAGAATTCATAGAATTTATGGTAGACAGCCAGGTACTTAAGTTTGGTGAATTTATTTTAAAAAGCGGGCGCAAGTCGCCCTTTTTCATGAATGCGGGAGGGTATGTGACCGGTACGCAGCTTTGCAGGCTGGGAGAGTATTATGCGAGGGCAATCCACGATGCTTACGGGCTGGATTTTGATGTGCTGTTCGGGCCTGCTTACAAAGGGATCCCCCTGACGGTGGCGGCGACTATGGCAATCAGCAGCCTTTACGGCAAGGATGTGAGATATTGTTCCAACAGAAAGGAAGAGAAGGATCACGGGGATAAGGGCATTTTGCTTGGGAGCGGGCTGAAGGACGGCGACAGGGTGGTCATTATTGAGGATGTCACGACTTCCGGGAAATCGATCGAAGAAACGGTCCCTATCCTCAAGGCCCAGGCGGATGTGGAGATTATAGGGCTTATGGTTTCACTGAACCGTATGGAAAAAGGGCAAGCCGGTAAAGATGGGCATGCCGGTGAAAATAGGCAAGCCGGTGAAAACGGGCAGGATGCGCTTTCGCAGATCCGGGAAAGGTATGGTTTCGAGGCGAATGCTATCGTGACAATGGCGGAAGTCGTGGATTACTTGTATAATAAGCCGTATAAAGGCACAATCTATATTGACGATGCGCGTAAGGCACAGATTGACGCATATTACAGCCAGTACGGGGCAAAACAATAAGCTGTGTGATTTTTCAAACACGTTCCAGGAACTGTAAAGAAATAACCTTGCAATTTTGGAGGCGGGAAACCAGAGTCAGGAAGGAGTATGCGGATGGAAGAGAAGATTTATAAAACAATGGGCGGTTCGGGCGCCGCGAATATAGCAGTGGGGGTAGTGGTTTTGGTTGTGGGTGTTGCCAGCGGCATCCTTCTTCTGATCAGCGGTGCGAAACTGTTGGCGGGCAGATCCAAAATATTGTTTTGACAAAAGCGGGGGAAGTCATGAACCAGGATAGGAAGGAGTGGGGAGGGAAAAAGGGGGCGTATGTATTTACAGCCAGAAGGCATCCGGAAAAGGGGATAATGTCTATGATCCTTGGCGTTGTTTCCCTGGTGTCCATCGGGGCGGCGGTATATCTTTCTTATCAGAATGGCGGCAGCGCCAAACCACAGTATGGGGCGGCGGTTTTCCTGGTGATGCTTTATGCGTTTGCCGGGCTGGCGCTTGGGGTAGTTTCACGCATGGAGAAAGATAAATATTATTTGTTCCCCCATCTGGGGATTGGGCTTAATTTTTTGTCCCTGGCCCTCATTAGTATGATATTGTATTCGGGAATATAGGGGAGTTAACGGGATAGTGTATGCCTGCCATATGCTATCCTGTGCTGTGTGTTGCATGGAGAGTACTCCTGGATGGGAGGAGGATGGAGATGGAAGCGGAACGTTATGGGTTAGCTGTGGGACGGATACGTGAAATAGCGGGCGGCGGGTGCAAAGAGGGGATTTATGGATCTTATTTCCGGAAAACGGCGTCTTTTATTGCTGCGTTGGCGGATGTCCGTGAATATATACGGGACGGGGGGCTGCACAGAGCCGCGCTGGAAGAACTGCAGCGGCTCAACCACAGGCTTTATGAGGATGTTTTGCCGGAAAACTATGGGGAGAGTTATGCCAATCCGGCTTATGCGGCTTCGGTATTCGGGCCGGATATGGGAAGGGTATTGTCTTTCCTGTATACGGAGATGAGAAGCCTGATTGCTTTTGCCTTCGAACAGGACATGCCGGAAATGCTGATCCGGATGGAACTGTTCCTGGAGGTATACAGTTCTTTTGCCTGTGCCTGGGAGGAAGGCAGGACGGCGCCCGGGGCGGAGGAAGTAAGGCAGGTTCTGTACTGGTTTGCCAGTGATTACCAGGAGGCGGAGGCGGAAAGGAAACTGCGGATGCAGTTAAAGCCCGAAGAGGATTTTGCCCTGCGCATTATTATGGACTCCGATCCGGAAGATTTGCGTTACTTATATTATTTCGGGGAATACATTACGGAAAATGAACTGGAAACGGCAAGGCATTTAAACCGTATGCCGGAAGGGGAAATACGGAAAATGGCGGATACTTATACGGAAGGATACCGCATCGGTTTTGAGGTATGCGGCAAAGACATCTCTAAAAAGAAAGTGGTGAATATCCGGTATCCTCTTGGTTTTGAACGTTTGATACGGCGTGCGGTGGGGAATTTTGCGGATATCGGGCTTAAGCCGTCGATATACCGGGCAGGGCACAGCATTTTCCAGGGGAAAGGGGTAAACCGGATCGGTTACTGTGCTGTATCCGCCAACCGGCAGTATGATTATGACCATAAGGATGATGAAGCGCTCCTTCTGGACAGGCAATATGCCAACCGCTGCCTGGAGGCGGTAAGGGCGGCATTTGGGAAGATGAAAGAAGAAGCCGCCGTGTTCGGCGGGCCTGCCGTGGTGGAAGTTTTCGGGGAGGAGCCTTTTGTGCCGGAAGTGAAGCCGGAAGCCTGCGCGTTTACCGAAAAGCAGCAGGAACTGGCAGCGCAGTACCGGGCGGCATTAGGAGTGATACAGAATGAATATATGAAGGGGGAAGAGAGGAGCTTTACCTGCATTGCGTTCCCGATACCGGCGATCGGGGAGCGGTACGAAGAAATTTTTGACGAAATTGTAAAAATAAATACGCTGGATTACAACCTTTACCGGGGAATCCAGCAAAAACTGATTGACGCTCTGGATCAGGCAGAGTATGTCCGTATCAGAGGGATGGGCAGGAACCGTACCGATTTGAAAGTGCGGCTCCACAGGCTGGCGGACCCGGAAAGGGAAACGAATTTTGAAAACTGTGTGGCGGATGTGAATATCCCTGTGGGGGAAGTGTTTACCTCGCCCCTGCTATCGGGGACGGAAGGGGTGCTGCATGTGGGCCGGGTATTCCTGGCAGGTCTGGAGTACCGGGATTTGGAGATTACGTTCCGGGACGGCATGATGGCGGATTACAGATGCGGGAATTTCGATAAAGAAGAGGAAAACAGGAAATATATAAGGGATAATATTATGTTCCACTATGATTCGCTTCCGCTGGGGGAATTTGCGATCGGCACAAACACCGTGGCATATATGGCGGCGAAGAAATACGGCATCGGCGATAAGCTGCCGATCCTGATTGCGGAGAAGATGGGACCCCATTTTGCGGTGGGGGATACCTGTTATTCCCATGAGGAAGATTTGGTGTCGTACAATCCGGACGGGAAAAAAATTGTCGCCCGGGAAAATGAAGTATCGGCGCTGCGCCATGAGGATATGGAGAAAGCTTATTTCCACTGCCATACGGATATTACCATACCGTATGATGAACTGGGGGAACTGACGGCGGTCAGGGAAGACGGGAGCGGGATAACGCTGATCCGGGAAGGACGGTTTGTGCTGGAAGGGTGTGAGGAACTAAACCGGCCGTTTTCTTGATTTTTAATAAATTTCAGGTTGCGTGCCGAAACTTTTTTTAGTAAACTAAATATGTATGAATGTATACCGATATGTATGATGCACTGCAAAAATAACGCATTGTAAAAATAATGTACTGCAAAAGGCTGCGTTTGTGTGCGTATGGATGTATGGATGTTTGGAATAGAGCGTATGGGACGGAACTGTTGGATTGGGATATACAGTGCGGAACGTATGGGGCGGGATGCATGGATTGGGACGTACAATGCGGAACGTATGGGGCAGGATGCATGATTGGGACGTACAGACAGGATGCATAGATTGGGACGCACAGGACAGGGCGCATGGATTGGGATGTATAAGACGGAACGTATGGAACGGGACAGGGAAAGAGGAGATGGATAATATGGCCCAGGTAGGGATTGTGATGGGAAGCGATTCGGATATGCCGGTTATGGCAAAAGCAGCGGAAGTGCTGGAGGAGCTGGGGGTTTCTTATGAGATGGCGATTATTTCGGCGCACAGGGAGCCGGATGTGTTCTTTGAATATGCCGGTACGGCGGAGGAGAAGGGATTTAAGGTTATCATAGCGGGCGCGGGTATGGCGGCGCATCTGCCGGGAATGTGTGCTGCGATCTTCCCGATGCCGGTGATTGGCGTCCCGATGCATACGGCATCCTTGGGGGGGAGGGATTCCCTCTATTCCATCGTGCAGATGCCTTCCGGGATCCCGGTGGCTACAGTGGCGATCAACGGAGGGACAAATGCGGGGCTTCTTGCGGCAAAGATACTGGCTGTTTCCGATGCGGCGCTGCTGCAGCGGCTGAAAGATTATGCAGCGGATTTGAAAGCAGGCGTGCAGTCAAAGGATGCAAAGTTAAAGGAAGTGGGTTATAAGAATTACAAGAAATAAAGCGGCGGAAGTTTTTTTAGGAGCGATCACGGAGGGAAAGCTATGGATTATAAAAAGGCCGGTGTGGATATTGAGGCGGGATATCAGTCAGTGGAATTGATGAAAAAATATGTGAAAAAGACCATGAGGCCGGAAGTGCTGGGCGGCCTGGGCGGTTTTTCGGGGGCATTTTCCCTTGCAGCCATGAAAGGTATGGAGAAGCCGGCACTGGTTTCCGGCACCGACGGGGTGGGCACGAAGCTGAAATTGGCATTTTTGCTTGATAAGCATGATACCGTGGGAATAGACTGTGTTGCCATGTGCGTGAACGATATCGCGTGCGTCGGGGGGGAACCATTATTTTTCCTTGATTACATAGCATGCGGCAGGAATTATCCGGAAAAGATCGCTACTATCGTAAAGGGCGTCTCGGAGGGGTGCCTGCAGGCCGGTGCGGCGCTGATTGGCGGCGAGACGGCGGAAATGCCAGGTTTTTACCCGGAAGAGGAATACGATCTGGCAGGGTTTGCGGTAGGTATCGTGGATGAGAAGGATTTGATCACGGGCGAAAAGATAAGGCCGGGCGATGTACTGATCGGGATTGCTTCTTCCGGGGTACACAGCAATGGTTTCTCCCTGGTGAGGAAAGTCTTTGATATGACGCGCGGGAGCCTGGATACCTATTATGGGGAACTTGGCATGACTCTGGGGGAGGCGCTGCTAAAGCCTACGAAAATATATGTGAAAGCGCTTAAGGCGGTAAGGGAGGCCGGCATCCTGGTGAAAGGGTGCAGCCATATAACCGGCGGCGGGTTTTACGAGAATATCCCGCGGATGCTGCCGGACGGCGTGCGCGCAGTGGTAAAGAAGGACAGTTATGAGGTCCCGGCAATTTTCCGCCTCCTGCAGGAAAAGGGCGGGCTGGAAGAGAGGATGATGTACAATACTTATAACATGGGCCTTGGAATGGTGTTCGCGGTGGATAAGGAGCAGGCGGCCGCCGCGGTGAAAGCGGTGGAGAGCGCGGGGGAAACGGCTTATCCGGCCGGATATGTGCAGGAAGGGGAAAAGGGTGTTGAGATATGCTGACAGAGGAACAGGCGGCAAGGGAAAGGCATAAGTTAAGGATAGCGGTATGTGTTTCCGGCGGCGGGACCAACCTGCAGGCTGTTATAGACGGGATTTTGCAGGGGGCGATAACCAATGCGGAAATTGTCAGGGTGATCAGCAACAACCCAAAGGCATATGCCCTGGAGCGGGCGAAATGCAGCGGGATCCCTTCCCTCTGCATTTCACCGAAAAGTTATGCGGACAGGGGGGAGTTTAACCGGGCTTTCCTGAAAGCGGTGGAGGAAGCGCAGCCGGACCTGATTGTCCTGGCGGGCTTCCTCGTGGTGCTTCCGCAGGAAATGATTGCCGCATACAGGAACCGGATTATCAATATCCATCCTTCATTGATCCCTTCTTTTTGCGGGAAGGGGTATTATGGGCTTAAAGTGCATGAGAAAGCATTGGAGCGGGGCGTGAAGCTCACGGGCGCCACGGTGCATTTTGTAGATGAGGGGACGGATACCGGGCCGATTATTTTACAGAAAGCGGTGGAAGTGGAAGAGGGGGATACGCCGGAGATTTTGCAGAAACGGGTGATGGAGCAGGCGGAGTGGGTGATACTGCCCCAGGCCATTGACTGGATTGCCAACGGGCGGGTTACGGTGGAAAACGGGAAATGCCGGGTATTAAAGGCAGGGAAGGAGCGGCGGGAGCTATGAGGATATTGATTGTCGGCGGCGGCGGAAGGGAACACGCCATTGCGATGAGTGCTGCGAAATGCAGCAGAGTGGATAAGATCTATTGCGCCCCGGGCAACGCCGGGATCGGGCAGATAGCGGAATGTGTCCCTATAGGGGCGATGGAGTTTGATAAACTGACAGCCTTTGCAAAGGAAACAGGGATTGACCTTGTGATTGTGGGCATGGATGACCCGTTGGTGGGCGGCCTGGTGGATGAGATGGAGGCAGCAGGGATACGTACCTTCGGGCCGAGGAAAAATGCGGCAGTCCTGGAAGGGAGCAAGGCTTTTTCCAAAGACCTGATGAGGAAATATAAGATACCTACGGCTTCTTATGAGAACTTCGATAATGCGGAAGATGCCCTGGCCTATCTGGAAAAGGCGAAATTCCCGGTTGTGTTAAAAGCGGATGGACTGGCCCTGGGGAAAGGAGTGCTGATCTGCCGGAGCCTGGAAGAAGCCAGAGCGGGTGTAAAGACTATTATGCTGGATAAGCAGTTCGGTGACGCGGGGAACCGCCTGGTGATTGAGGAATTTATGTCAGGCCGGGAAGTGTCCGTGCTTTCCTTTGTGGATGGAAAGACCGTAAAGACGATGACTTCCGCCCAGGATCATAAGCGTGCGAAAGACGGGGATCAGGGATTGAATACGGGAGGGATGGGGACTTTTTCGCCAAGCCCGTTTTATACCAAAGAAGTGGATGAGGTTTGCCGGAGGACCATTTACCAGCCTACGGTAGACGCCATGGCGGCGGAGGGGAGGGAATTTAAAGGGATTATTTTCTTCGGGCTGATGCTGACGGAGGACGGCCCGAAAGTATTGGAATACAATGCCAGGTTCGGCGATCCGGAGGCGCAGGTAGTGCTTCCGCGGATGAAAAACGATATGATAGAAGTGATGGAGGCATGCATCGACGGGAGGCTGGATGAGATCGACTTTCGATTTGAGGACAATGCGGCAGTGTGCGTGGTGCTGGCTTCGGACGGGTATCCGGTGAAATATGAGAAGGGGTATTTGATCCGGGGGCTGGATCGTTTTGAGGGGCAGGAAGGGTATTATTGCTTCCATGCGGGAACGAAGCAGACGGAGGAAGGGATTGTAACCAACGGCGGGCGTGTACTGGGGATAACAGCTACGGGGAGCGATTTGAAGGAAGCCCGTGCCAACGCTTACCGGGCGACGGAATGGGTGGAGTTTGATAATAAATATATGCGCCATGATATCGGGAAGGCGATTGATGAAGTGTAACGGAAGGGTATAGGGCAATGCTGCCGGTATGTAAAGTAAGGAGGGGTAATTAATTATGGAAGGAAATGTAAGATTCAGGAGAGAGGCTTTGGATCTGAATGATTATAACAGGCCGTACGAATGCCCGGAGTGCGGGGGCCTGATGATTTTCAGGGGATGCGGGGAATATTCCTGTGAAAAGTGCGGATATATAGGTTATGACGACTATGGGAAAGCACGTAATTATATCGAAAAGAACCCTGGCGCCACATCGGCGGATATTACAACGAATACCGGCGTCAGCCAGAAAGCGATACGGCAGATGTTAAAAGAATCGCGCCTGGAGGTTGCCCAGGATTCCAAAGTATTGATGCGGTGCGAGGTGTGCGGTGCGGAGATCCGCAGCGGCGCATTATGCCCGACCTGTGAGGTCGCATATCATCGGAAACTGGAGGATAAACAGCGCGCGGCGCATAATATGGTGGCAGGCTACGGGAATGAAAAGGAGACGAACCAGAAGGGAGAAAAGCGGTTCAGCCGTGGATGAGCAGAGAGGAAGTATAGGATGAGAAAGACAAGGGAAAGAAAAATACCGATTATATTGTCAGGACTGGCGGCGGCAATGTTTTTAGCTTTTGCGGCGCCTTCCGTGAGCAGGGCCTATGTGCAGGCTTCGGGGATTGTCACCGCGGATGCCGCCAAGGTCAGGAAAGAACCTTCCACACAGAGCGATTCCATGTCAAGCCTGTTGAAAGGGACGATGGTAACGGTAATTGACGAGACAAAGGACAGTGCCGGGTCATTATGGTATAAAGTAAGCTATGAGAACAGCACCGGGTATATCCGGTCGGATCTGATGCTGAAAGCAACGACGGCAGAGGGCGGCCAGACGGCAGCTTCGGGTACAGGCAAGACAAATAGCGGGACGCAGGCGGTCACAATGACGACAACGACGGGAACAAGCAGTGCGGCGACTGCGGCTTCAAAACCGGCGGCAACCCAGGTAACGACCATTGCTGAGACAAAAGCTTATGTGAATTATAAAAGCGCCAGGGTACGCCAGGGTGCGTCCACACAGCATGAAATTGTAGGTTCGGCAGCGGAAAATACGCCTGTGGTGATTACCGGGGAAGCGAAGGGGACGGACGGAAGGAAATGGTATCAGGTAAGGTATACAAACCAGAACGGCCGTGAAGTAGTAGGGTTTATCCGGGCGGATCTGGTTACGGTAGGCGATCCGCCGGCGGCCGCGGCACCGGCAGCGCCCGCAGAGACTCCCGAGGAAGCACCTGCGGAGACACCGGCGGAAACTCCGGCGGAAACTCCGGCGGATCAGCCGGAGGGCGGCGAAGGGGCTGCAGAGGGCGGCGAAGGGACAGACGGAGGGGAAGGCGGAGGCGGGGAGCAGCCGGCTCCCGAACCGGAACCGGCTCCCGAACAGACGGCCCGTCCGGATTATGAAATGGTGTACCAGGCAAACAGTGAAGGCGTGGAAGAGTGGTTCCTCCTTGATAATATCAATAATACACAGCAGTCGCTGGAAAACCTGCGTATGTGGGCCGACACGGGGGAGCGGCTGACGCAGGAAGCCGAGAAACAGGGCTCTGTCCAGAAGATTATCATTATTGTGCTGGCAGCATTGTCGGCGATACTGGCCGTAACGGTAGCCATCCTTTTATTTAAGTTAAAAGATGTGTATGATGACGACGAGTATGACGATGATGAGGATGAGGATGACGACGAGGAGGAAGAGGACGAAGAGGAAGACGACGATGACGAGGAGGATGAGGAAGAAGAGGAAGAAATAAAACGGGTAGTCCGCAGGAAACGCCCGGTGCAGGAAAAATCGGAGAGGATGGAAAAGGCAGAAAGGGCAGGGAGGACGCAGAGGCAGGAAAAACCGGAGAGGGCGGAGCGGCCGCAAAGGCAGGAGGCAGCCCCGGCGCCCAGGCCGGCGGCGAAAGCAAGGCCGGTAGTTGAGAAGGAGCGCAGGCCCATACCGGTGAGAAAAGCAGAGTATGAGCCGGAAGAAGAGACAGAGTCCAGGCAGCCGGCGGCGCAGAAACCCCAGCAGAAGAGAAAGCCAAAGAATTTTCTGATCGAAGACGATGAATTTGAATTTGAATTCCTGAATATGGACGATAAGAAATAGGGCAGGGAAGAGGGCGGGCTTTCCCCGCTCTTTTGCTTTTATGCACACGGGCACCCAAAGGAAAAATGTCAGCAAGAGCTGACGGGTGCCCGGCGCGCGGGTAGGGGAAGATGGCTCTTCCCTACTCGATTGCACAGGGGTATAAAAATGATAATAGAGATTGATTTTAACAGTGAGGAAGCATTATATTTGCAGTTGAGGAACCAGATTATCCTGGGGATTGCCACATCAAGGATCCGGGAGGGGGATGAACTTCCAAGTGTCAGGCAGTTGGCGGAGGATATCGGTATAAACATGCATACGGTGAATAAAGCATATACGGTACTGAAGCAGGAAGGGTTTGTGAAAGTGGACAGGCGCAGGGGAGCTGTGGTTTCCATTGATGCCGACCGTATGGAGGCCATAGAGGAACTGCGCGGAAATTTAAGGGTGATTCTCGCCAAAGGAATATGTAAGAATATTTCCAAAGAAGAGGTGCATGCTCTTATAGATGAAATATATGAAGATTATGGAGGTCTGGATTGATGCAGTCACAGTTTACGGATAAGGCAAAGAAAGCGCTGCAGTTGGCGGAGAAGACCGCGGCGAGCCTCCGTCAGGGATATGTGGGGACAGAGCATATACTGGCAGGGCTTTTGAAAGAGGGGACCGGGGTGGCGGCGAAAGTGTTGGCGGCCAACGGCTTGGATGAAATGCAGCTTTTGGACATGATTAAGGATCTGATTACTCCGGATAAAGGGATTCTGGCAAAGGACAGGGACGGCTATTCCCCCCGCGCGATGAAAATTTTAGAGGAAGCGTACAGGCAGACAGAGCGGTTCCATGCGGTGAAAACCGGGACGGAGCATATCCTGCTGGCCCTTATCAAAGAGGGGGAGAATGTGGCTGTGCGGCTGATGAATACCCTTGGGGTATCCGCGCAGAAGGTTTATGTGGATACGCTGGTTGCCATGGGGGAGGACAGCGCGTTATACAAGGAGGATCTGGCAAAGAAACAGGGCGGCAGGAGAAAGGGCGGCGCATCGGTGCTGGAGCAGTACAGCAGGGATCTCACCGCATTGGCAAAGACCGGGGGGCTGGATCCGGTCATCGGGCGGGAGGACGAGATTGGCAGGGTGATCCAGATACTGAGCCGGAGGACGAAAAACAATCCGTGTCTGATCGGGGAGCCGGGTGTCGGCAAAACAGCCGTAGTGGAAGGGCTGGCGCTGCGTATCGTATCGGGGGAAGTCCCGTTTACGGTGCAGAATAAGAGGGTGCTTACACTGGATCTGTCCGGGATGGTGGCGGGCAGCAAGTACCGCGGGGAATTTGAAGAGAGGATCAAGAAGGTAATCCGGGAAGTGATCGAGGATGGCAATGTGATTCTCTTTTTGGATGAAATGCATACGTTAATTGGCGCCGGGGGCGCGGAAGGGGCCATTGACGCCTCCAATATCTTAAAACCGTCCCTGGCAAGGGGGGAAATCCAGTTGATCGGCGCCACTACCATAACGGAATACCGCAAATATGTGGAGAGGGACGCGGCTTTGGAGAGGCGGTTCCAGCCGGTAAATGTGGAAGAACCCACAGAGGAGGAGGCGGTCCGGATTTTAAAAGGGGTTGCGGGCAGGTATGAGGACCATCATCAGGTGACGATAGAAGATTCGGCCATAGAGGCGGCGGTGAAGCTTTCCGCCCGGTATATCAATGACAGGAACTTGCCGGACAAAGCCATTGATTTAATTGATGAGGCGGCTTCGGCTTTGCGCCTTAAGACAATGCGCATGCCGGATAAAATGAAGGAACTGGCGGAGCAGATTGCGAAAATGGATGTGCAGATCGAACGTTCCATCCGTATGGAGGCTTTCAGCCAGGCCGGGGAAATCAAACATAACCAGGATGAGTTAATAAAGAAATATGACCGGATGAAGCTGCGTTTTGACCGCGCGCAGGAAGAGAGGAAGTATGTGGTCGGGGAAAATGAAATTGCGGAAGTCGTGGCAATGTGGACGAAGATACCGGTAAAGAAGCTGGCGGAGAAGGAGAGCGAGCGCCTGTTAAAGCTGGAATCCATTTTGCATAAACGGGTGATCGGGCAGGAGGAGGCGGTGACTGCGGTGGCGAAAGCGATGCGCAGGGGGCGCGTCGGGCTGCAGGATCCGAACCGCCCGATTGGTTCCTTCCTTTTCCTGGGGCCTACCGGGGTGGGCAAGACCGAGCTGAGCAAGGCATTGGCGGAAGCAATGTTCGGATCGGAAAATGCTTTGATCCGGGTGGATATGTCGGAATATATGGAAGGGCATTCGGTTTCCAAAATGATCGGTTCCCCTCCGGGATATGTAGGGTTTGACGAAGGCGGGCAGTTAAGCGAGAAGGTAAGGCGCAACCCTTACTCTGTCGTATTGTTTGACGAAGTGGAAAAAGCGCATCCCGATGTGTTCAATATATTGCTGCAGGTTTTGGACGACGGGCATATTACGGATTCCAAGGGACGGAAAGTGAACTTTAAGAATACGATCCTGATTATGACCTCCAATGCGGGGGCGCAGAGGATTATTGACCCGAAAAACCTGGGTTTTTCCACCCAGACAGATGAAAAAAAGGACTATGATAAAATGAAGTCGGGGGTCATGGAGGAAGTGAAACGGCTGTTTAAGCCGGAATTTATCAACCGCATTGACGAGATTATGGTTTTCCACCCTCTGGGAAAGGACGAGATGAAGCAGATTATCACGCTGCTGTCTAAGAGCCTGACAGACCGCTGCAGGGAGCAGATGAATATCAGCCTGACAATGACGCCGGCGCTCAAGGAATACATTATAGAGAACTACACGGATTTAAAGATGGGGGCAAGGCCGTTAAAACGGGCAGTGCAGACTGTCGTGGAAGACGCACTGGCGGAGGAAATCCTTTCAGGCAGGATCAAGGCCGGGGATAACGTGAGCGTGGGCGTGAAGGAGAAGAAAGTGGTTTTTCATGTGAAGGAGTGAGGAATGCGTTTCATATGAAAAAATGGAAAAAATGGAATTGAAAAGTTATGGAATTTTCTAGTGGATTTCAGCGGGAAAATATATTATACTTATGATATGGCACATGTGTGCAGACGCAGTCAGGGACTGTATGCAGGTTTTTTTACAGTTCCTATAAGGAAGATACTTAGGAGGGTAATGGTATGGCAGCGGTGGAAGGACTACTCCGTGCGGAAGACGGGGGCGCAATCAGCTTTGGGAACCATAAACTGAATGAGAAAGCGAAGCTGGAGGACTTTGAGTTTGGCGGCGATCTGTATAAGGTGAAGACTTATAAGAAGATGACCAAACTGGAGAAGAACGGGATGTTTGTGTATGAGTCGGTACCGGGTACCAGTGTGAATGATTTTAAGGAGGTGCCGGAGGGTATCAGTTTCCGTGTGGAAGGTGATGAGGATGCCCAGATTACGGTAGGGCTTCAGGATGAAACGGAATATGAAGTATTTATAAACGGGGAAAGCATCGGCAAAATGAAGACAAATCTGGGCGGGAAATTGAATCTGAGCGTGGAATTGGCTGAAACACGGGAAGCGGAAGTGAAGGTTGCAATGTAGCGGTGAGGAATATGCACAGCCGCATGAAGGGAATTGTTGCTTTGCGGCGTGCGGCTGGCGCAACTGCACGGCAAATCTTTTGCCGCGCAGTATAAGGAACTGTGCAAAAATAAATTTACCATCTTGCTTGTTGATAAATTTATTTCTGCACTGTTCCTAACTGGGACGGAATCAGGAAACGGGACGGCCATCGGAAGGGTGGAAGTCCCGTTTCCCGTGGAGGGAGAAGGATGGCGAAAGGGAAAAACGCCACTGTTTTTTTCTGCCAGGAATGCGGGTATGAGTCAGCCAAATGGCTGGGGCAGTGCCCGGGCTGCAAAGCATGGAATACTCTGGTGGAAGAGAAAGTAAATACGGCGGCAAAGGGGATGGGCGGTTCCCTGAAAGCAGGGGCGGCAGGGAAGGTGTTAAAAAGGGCGGAGCCTTCCAGGCTCTCGGAGGTTTCGCTTGGCAGGGAAGAGAGAATCAGTACCGGGATGGAGGAATTAAACCGTGTCCTTGGCGGGGGGATTGTCCAGGGTTCCCTGACCCTGGTGGGGGGCGACCCGGGGATCGGGAAGTCTACGCTGCTTTTGCAGGTCTGCCAGAGGCTGGCAGGTGCGGGGCATAAGGTTTTGTATATATCGGGGGAGGAGTCATTAAAGCAGATTAAGATACGGGCGAACCGTATCGGGGAGATTAATGACAATTTCCTGCTGCTTTGTGAAACGGATTTGGGCGTCGTGGAGGAAGCGATAAGGCGCATCGTGCCCGGCGCTGTGGTCATAGATTCCATACAGACCATGTACAGTGAGGAAGTGGCGTCCGCGCCCGGGAGCGTGTCGCAGGTGAGGGAGGCTACCAATGTTTTCCTGCAGTTGGCCAAGGGGCTGAATGTGCCTGTTTTCCTTGTGGGGCATGTGACAAAGGAGGGGATGGTGGCCGGGCCGCGGGTGCTGGAGCATATGGTGGATACGGTGCTTTATTTTGAAGGGGAGAGGCATGCTTCCTACCGGATTCTCCGGGGGGTGAAGAACCGTTTCGGCTCTACCAATGAAATCGGTGTCTTTGAAATGAAGGAGGAGGGGCTGGCGGAAGTGAAGAACCCTTCCGAATTTATGCTGGATGGCAGGCCGGAGAATGCCAGCGGTTCCGTGGTGTCCTGTTCCATGGAAGGGACGAGGCCGGTGCTGCTGGAAATACAGGCATTGGTCTGCGGCAGTAATTTCGGGATTCCGCGCAGGCAGGCGATCGGTACGGACTTTAACAGGCTTAATTTGCTGATGGCCGTGCTGGAAAAGCGGCTTGGCCTGCAGTTGTCAGGCTGCGATGCTTATGTAAACCTGGCCGGGGGGATTAAAATTACGGAGCCTGCCATTGACCTGGGGATTGTTTTTGCCATTGTGTCCAGCTTCAAGAACCGGGCAGTGGACGGCGGGACGATCGTTTTCGGCGAGGTAGGCTTAAGCGGGGAGGTGCGTTCGGTGAGCATGGCCAGGCAGCGTGTGGCGGAAGCGAGGAAACTGGGGTTTACGACATGTATCCTGCCGGCGGTCTGTGTGGAAAAGGGAAATGCGATGGAGGGGATCACCGGGATGAAGATCATAGGGGTGAAATCAGTGGCGGATGCCATAGATTATATATAAATGGAGATTTTTATGAGAAAATTATTGGTATATTTAAGGGATTATAAGAAAGAATCGGTGCTGGCGCCGCTTTTTAAGATGCTGGAGGCTTCCTTTGAACTGCTGGTGCCCCTTGTTATGGCGCAGATTATCGATACGGGTATTGCACAGCGGGATAAGGGGATTATTTTCCGGATGGGAGGGCTGATGATTGCCCTTGGGCTGATCGGCCTGGTCTGTTCCATCACGGCCCAGTATTTCGCGGCCAAGGCGGCAGTGGGATTTTCCACAGGGTTAAAACATGCGTTGTTCGGGCACATCCAGAAATTGTCTTTTACGGAAATGGACACCATCGGTACTTCTACGCTGATTACGCGGATGACCAGTGATGTGAACCAGGTACAGTCGGGGGTAAATCTGGTGCTGCGCCTGTTTCTGCGCTCGCCGTTTATTGTGTTCGGCGCTATGGTAATGGCGTTTACGATAGACGTAAAGGCGGCTCTCGTGTTTGTGGTGACGATACCGCTGCTGTGTATTGTCGTGTTCGGGATTATGCTGATCAGCATGCCGTTGTATAAGAAGGTCCAGGCAGGGCTGGACAGGATTCTCGGGATCACGAGGGAGAATCTGACGGGTGTCCGGGTGGTGCGTGCCTTTAATAAGGAAGAGACGGAAATTTCCCGTTTTAAAGAGGGCAATGAGTCGCTGACCAGGATGCAGATGTTTGTCGGGAAAATATCGGCGCTGATGAACCCGGTGACTTATGTTATTATCAACGGCGCGGTGATTGCGCTTATCTGGGCAGGGGCGCTGCAGGTGGATGCCGGGTATATTTCGCAGGGCGAGGTTGTGGCATTGGTAAATTATATGTCGCAGATCCTGGTGGAGTTAATCAAGCTGGCGAACCTGATTATCACTGTGACGAAAGCATTTGCCTGTGCAAATCGTATAGAAGCGGTGTTTGAGACACAGTCCAGCCTGGTATCGCCGGAGCGGGAAGGAATTGCGGGCGCGGTTTTGCCGGAGCGGGAAGGAACTGCGGGTTCGGAATCGCCCTTGCAGGACGGTAGGGGGATAATCGGGCAGGGCGGCGGAAATGCAGGTTCACGGGCGGCAGGGAACGGACATGGGCATGCGGAAGATATTCCTGTGCCGGAGGTCGGAAGGGCTGCGGCGGTTTGTTTCGAGCATGTGGGCCTTACTTATAAAAATGCGGGCGCCGAATCGCTGACGGATATTCATTTCCGGGCGGAAAGGGGGCAGACTATCGGGATCATAGGAGGTACGGGTTCCGGTAAATCCTCTGTAGTAAACATGATTCCGCGCTTCTACGATGCCACGAAGGGCAGGGTGCTTGTAAACGGTGTGGATGTCAGGGATTATCCGCTGGAAGAGCTGCGGGGCAAAATCGGTATGGTTATGCAGAAAGCGGTTTTGTTTAAAGGGACTATCCGGGAAAACCTGCTGTGGGGGAAAGAGGATGCCACGGAGGAGGAGATGTGGCAGGCATTGGAAATATCCCAGTCGAAGGAGTTTGTGGAGACGAAAGAGGGGAAACTGGATGCAAAAGTGGCGCAGGCAGGCAAGAACTTATCGGGCGGCCAAAGACAGCGCCTGACCATTGCAAGGGCTCTGATCCGTAAGCCGGAGATACTGATATTGGACGACAGCGCGTCGGCTTTGGACTTTGCCACGGATGCGAAACTGCGCAAGGCCATCCGTGAGATGGACGGGGCGCCCACTGTGTTTATTGTATCCCAGAGGGCGTCATCCATCCGGTATGCGGATACGATCCTTGTGCTGGACGATGGGGAAATTGTCGGAATGGGGAACCATGATCAGTTGATGGAAAGCTGTGAAATATATAGGGAAATCTATGACTCCCAGTTTAAGAAATCAAGTTAAAGTGTTTGGGGATTGCTTTTCCCGGTATGCAGGATATTAGCGGGACAGTTCCTTACAGTATGCGGGAACGTATTTGGGCACGCGCCCGGGGATAGGTTCCAACGTATCGGGAAACTATACCAGCGGTAAATTTGGCCATACGTCCGGGGACAGATTGCCGCCGGCGGGCGGAGTATGTTTTGTGGCGTGCGCAGGAAAATGGGAATGCGGATAATGGGAAAGGAGGAACATATATTGTGAAGGGTAACAGCAGGCAGAAGGAGACGCTTTTAAAAGTACTCCGGTATATAAGGAAATATTGGTTTTATCTTGGGGTATCGGTTTTCATGGCGGCATGTACGGTGGCTCTTACCTTGTATGTGCCGATTTTGACCGGGGATGCCATTGACCTTATCGTTGAAAAAGGGCTGGTGGATTTCGGCGGCATATTTGATATCCTGGTAAAAATAGGGGCTGCGATTGCCCTGACGGCAGCAGCGCAGTGGATGATGAATGTATGCAATAACCGGATGACTTATGGGATTGTCCGTGATATCCGGGACGAGGCTTTCCGGAAAATTGAGATACTGCCGCTAAAGTATATTGACGCCCATTCTTATGGGGAAGTGGTCAGCCGGGTGATTGCGGATGTGGATCAGTTTGCGGATGGGCTTTTGATGGGTTTTACCCAGTTGTTTACCGGGGTTGTGACGATTGCGGGGACTTTGGTTATTATGCTGACAATCAATATAGGGATCACGGCAGTGGTGGTATGCATTACCCCGGTTTCGTTCCTCGTGGCGAATTTTATAGCGAAAAAGACTTACCACATGTTTAAGCTGCAGTCCGAGACAAGGGGGGAGCAGACAGCCCTGATTGATGAGATGGTGGGGAACCAGCGGGTAGTCCAGGCGTTTGGCTATGAGGACAATGCCATGGAGCGGTTTGACGAGATCAACAAAAGGCTGCAGAAATGTTCGCTGCAGGCAATCTTTTTTTCATCCATCACGAATCCTGCCACCCGTTTTGTCAACAGCCTGGTTTATACCGGTGTGGGAATAACCGGCGCTTTCCTGGCTATCCGGGGAGGCATCAGCGTCGGCCAGTTGTCCTGCCTGCTTGCGTATGCCAACCAGTATACCAAACCGTTCAACGAAATATCGGGCGTGGTGACGGAACTGCAGAATGCCCTGGCCTGTGCGGGCAGGATTTTTGAATTGATCGAGGAAGAGCCGCAGATCCCGGATGCGACGGATGCGGAAAGGCTGGCGGAGGTGAAGGGCACCGTAGGGCTGGAGCAGGTGTCTTTTTCCTACACGCAGGATAAGAAGCTGATTGAGAATTTTAACCTGGATGTGAAACCGGGGCAGCGCGTGGCTATTGTAGGGCCTACGGGCTGCGGGAAGACGACATTGATCAATCTCCTGATGCGTTTCTATGATGTGGATAAGGGGTGCATCCGTGTGGAAGGGAAGGATATCCGCCAGGTGACGAGGAAAAGCCTGCGTACCGCTTTCGGCATGGTGCTGCAGGAGACATGGTTAAAGAGCGGGACGATACGGGAAAATATCGCGATGGGGAGGCCTGAGGCGGCGGAAGAGGAAATCATCGCGGCGGCGAAAGCATCCCATGCCCACAGCTTTATCAAGCGCCTGCCGGATGGATACGATACGGTGATCACGGAGGACGGGGGCAATCTGTCCCAGGGGCAGAAGCAGCTTCTCTGTATTACAAGGGTTATGCTCTGCCAGCCGGATATGCTGATTCTGGATGAGGCGACGTCCTCCATAGATACAAGGACGGAGATAAAGATACAGAAAGCTTTTGCAAAGCTGATGGAGGGAAGGACCAGTTTTATCGTGGCGCACCGGCTTTCCACTATCCGGGAGGCGGATATTATCCTGGTGATGAAGGACGGGAATATCATCGAGCAGGGGAACCATGAATCGCTGCTGGCGCAGGGCGGGTTCTACGCGCAGTTGTACCACAGCCAGTTTGCGGTATGACGGCCTGGAGCGTGTTTGAAAAATGCTTTCCCTGAAATGTGCGTCACAATTTGTGGGAGATTAAAAGCATATATGCTTTGCCAAATGAAGGGCGCATAGTGGGCTATGTAACCTGAATTTGGTAGACCAAGTGGTCAAGACTAATTTAGTCAAGACTAATTTAGTCTTAATATCGCGCAAAGTGGTGAAGCGGTTATACCGCGTACAGATCGGGGGAATGATTTTTCAAACACGCTCTGGAAAACGGGGAAAGCAGGGGGGAAGGAATTTGGAGGAAAATATATGAAAAGGAATACTTGTCCTTCGGGAGCGGCTTCCCTGCTGAAGGCAGCAGGGAAATGCATGGCGTGGTTTCTGGCGGCCGTTGTCTTGTTTGCGCTGCTTGCCTTTTTTTATATTCTTTTCGGAGGGGCTTTTTGCAATGACCTGAAGGCGTGGGGGATAAAGAGGGAATACGCTTCCATGGAGCTGCCGGATGAGACGGAGCGGGTGGAGGTAGTCTCTTATGTAGGAAATACCGTCGGGACGGGAAACCTTACGGAGATATGGGTAGGGATGCTCGTGCATTCCGAACTTCCGAAAGAGGAGCTTGAGACATATTTTGCGGATTATACGGTATGGGAGGTTCCGGACGATTTGGGCGGCGCCTGTCTTTTCCCAAATGTTTTTATGGATTGTACGTTTCTGGAGGGGAAAGATTCCGGGGAAGGGTATTTTTTGATCCATCGTTTTTATGATGCTTTTTCGCAAATGGATCTGCGGGGGCATTAAGGAACTGTGAAAAAAACCGCCTGTGCGGCACAGTTTGTGAGAGGTTTGCACCGAATGAAGGAGGCGTAGTGGGGCATCGCCCCTTGAATGAGGGGCAAAAATCTCGCAAAATGGTGGCCGGTTTCACCGTGTAAAGATGGTGAAAATGGGATTTTAAACAGGCTCTAAGGAACTGTAGGAAATGGCCGGTTCCGGAGGGGGGAATCCATTGCGGATTACGGGTGTTTCCGGAGCCGGAGGGAAAAGAAGAAGTCAAGTTCCTCCTCTTTGTAATAAAAAAAGCAGAGGATGAAAAGCAGGAACATTCCGACAGTCACATAGCAGTCGGCTACGTTGAACTTCGGGAAATTGATGGGGACGAAATAAATAAAGTCTACCACATATCCGTTGGCAATCCTGTCGATCAGGTTGCCGGTTCCGCCGCTGATAAGCAGCAGAAGGGAGATCTGCATGGGCAGGTAGCGTTTTCCTTCCGGCATTCGGAAATATTTAAAGAGAAGGAAGAGCATAACCAATGAAGTTAAAGTGATAAGGAATCCCTGTTTTCCCATAAAGGAACTGAATGCGGCCCCGGTATTTTCCAGGTAGGAAAATTCCAGGATATCGTCAAGAAGCGGATAGTCCGCCTGCCCTTTCAGACGGCTTTGCGCCAGCGATTTTGTGATCTGGTCAAACGCCGTAAGAAGCGGGACCGAAAGGAGCGGATATATTTTTTTCCAAACAGTTTTCATGGCAATGCCTCCGGAAAATGTTAATTAGGGTTTGCGTGCCCGTGGGCATAAAAGAAAAAGTACTGACAAAATTTTATCAGTACCTTCTGCTTTCCATATAGCAGGGGCAGTAGGAATCGAACCCACATCGATGGTTTTGGAGACCACTGTTCTACCTTTGAACTATGCCCCTGTATGCTGGCTTTTCTTAGCTGCCGAAAATTATTATAGCATAAAGGGGGAAGGATGGCAAGTGGAAAGTGGAAAAATTTTTCCACTGAAGAAGGGCAGACATTACTGCAATTGTGGATAAGGCGCGCATCTGGAAAGGGAAGGTCATCCATATACTGGCCGTGGAGAACCAGTTATATGTGGATTACCATATGGTATTGCGGAATATGCTGTCGGAGAGCTTAAATTACCATAGGCAGTGGAAAAGGAAGAAGGCAGAGCATGACAGGGAGAAAGATTTAAAGGGCAGTAAAGATGAATTCCTGTCGGGGATGCGTAAGGGGGAAAAGTTCCTGCCGGTTATCACCCTGGTAGTGTACTGCGGGACAGAGCACCCGTGGGACGGGGCAAGGCGCCTGCACGACCTGCTGGATATGGATGATGAAATAAAGGAATTTATCCCGGATTACCGGATGAATTTATATGACTGTCATGAACACGATACCTTTGAAGAGTACCATACCGGGCTGCGCCAGTTGTTTGAAACCGTGCGGTACAGCGGGGATAAGGAGAAACTGAAAAGGATCATGGAGGAGAACAGGGAAGCTTACAGCAGCATAGACAGCGAGACGAGGGAATTATTGGAGGCAGTAGCCAAAGTAAAAATACCGGAGAACAGTAAAAAGGAAGAGGAAGACGGAAAGGTGGGGTTTGATATGTGCAAGGCGTTTGAGGATTACAGGCTGGAAGGAAAAATGGAGGGTAAAATAGAAGGAAAAATAGAAGGGAAGCTTGAGGGAAGGCAGGAGCATCTTATAGAGTTGGTATGTAAGAAACTGCTGAAGGATAAGCCGGCGTCAATGATTGCCGATGAACTGGAAGAGAAACCGGAGGAAATAGAGAGGATTATTGCTGCCCAGAAGGAAGCAGGGAACTATGACGCAGGCCAGATATATAAAGTGCTGAACGGCGGGACGGCAGAAGTCGCCGTACCGTTAACCTGACGGGAATAAGACAGCCTGTTTTACTGCTTTGCGCAAAATGGGTTCTTTCCGATACATATCATAATTTAGGAACTGTATGTAAATAACCTATGCCATTTGCTGGTCTTTTTCTCCGATTGCACCAACCCAAAATCAGTTACATAGCCCGCTATGCGCCCGATTTTGGGTTGGCACACTCAGAGAAAAATCCAGCGCAACTGTCACAGGTTATTTACATACAGTTCCTTAGTCAGTATAAAAAAGGAAAGGAACGCTTCCGACATTGGTTAAAAACAGCCGGTGCCGGGAGCGTTCCTTTTGCGTTTGCCGTTTTGTTTGGAAAAAACAGGATATTACAGGATATTTCAATTTTCAACAAAGCAGGTAAAAAAACAGGATATCAGGTGTCCATATTGCACAAAGCATATAAAAGGGCATTGTTCATATTGTTTGTTTTCAATTTGTCCATAATTTGTCCACAATTTTTAATTTTCCTATTGCTTTTCAGAGCGGTATAGGTTAAAATACATATATCATATGTTTCAGAAATGCACAAAGGAGATTTGGAAAAGTTATTTAGTGCATACGATTTAAAGGGTGTATACCGATTTTTTTTTGTACATGTTGCATATTTAAACGGATAGTTCCAGCGTGTTTCTTACGAAAGAAGAACAGATGTTTTGGCAAATATTTCAAAAAGCATATTTTCAGGGCTTTTTGGACGAATTATCAAAAAACAGTTGATATAAAATTTCCATTTCGCCTGTACACAGGAGGGATGCAGGTAATTTTGCATAAGTGCAGGGGGAAGGGAGAATTTATATAGATAAGGCAAGAAAGCTCTGTAATGCGGTATATTTTACCGCATAAGAAAGCGGTGAAGAGTTTGATAATTGTCTGTCAAATCCAAATAAAAGGAGGATAAGAAATGCGTAGAAAATTTGTAGCAATGGTAATGGCAGTTTCTCTTGCAGCCGTTACACTTGCCGGCTGCGGCGGCGGTTCAGGTTCTTCGGATTCTTCCGGTTCTTCAGGAACTTCAGAATCAACCGGGTCAGGGACTTCTGATTCATCCGGCGGCGGTTCGGAAAGCACAGGCGGCGGTACAGGTACTGCGGCTGCGGAAGGTATTACTACCGAAGTTGGTACTCCGCGTGCCGAGACCCTGATTGTTGAGTGCCAGAACTCGACGGATACTCCCGGGCAGTTTAACTCTTACATGCAGGGTACTGCGATGGGCTTTGGTATCCATCAGATGATGAGCGCCCATTTGTGGGAGATGAGCACGGCAAAAGGCGAGCAGTACGGTGAGATAGCTGACGGGCTGCCTGAACCCAATGCTGATTTCACTGAGTGGACAGTGAAAGTGCGCCAGGGCATTAAGTGGTCTGACGGTGAAGATGTAACAGCGGACGACGTTGTGTTCACCTTCAATATGATCAAAGACAACAGCGCGATTAATGCCAGCGCGGCAACAAACCTGTACATCGACTCTGTAGAGAAAGTGGATGATTATACGGTGCTGTTTAAGATGAAAGAGCCGTTCCCGCGTTTTGTACAGCGTTATGGTATTACTGTTTGGGGTACTGACTACCGTATCGTTCCCGAACATATCTACTCACAGCAGGCGGACGTTACTACGTTCAAGGATGAAGCACCTGTTGTTGCAGGTCCGTATACGGTAAAAGATTACGACAGCCTTGGAATGTGGGTTCTGTATGAACTGCGTGAGGATTGGCAGAGCAGCACATTGGGTGTTGTAGGGGCTGCTGAATTTGGTTATACCGCTGACCAGGTTCCGCCTAAATATGTATGGTTCCGTACCTTCTCGGATTCAACAACGAAACAGATGGCAATGATCAACAATGAAATTGACCTGCTCTGCGAGGTTACTCTGGAAGAGTTCCAGACCATGAACAGCTCCAATGACAAGATCAAATGCTGGTATGATGCGTTCCCGTATGCGAACCCCGATGACCCGGGCGCAAAGGGTATTGTGTTCTCTATTGGTAAAGGTGCTCCGTATGACAATCCGGATTTCCGCTGGGGTATCTGCCTTGCTCTGGATATCGATCAGATTTCCATGAATACATTCTCAGGAGCAGGACGTGCGGCACCAATTCCGTTGATGAACAATACGCAGTTCCTGCAGGAGACTTATACAATCCCTATGCAGGAATGGTTAGAGAACTTTGAACTTGACCTTGGCGACGGCACAACTTTCAAACCTTATGATACCACTTATGCACAGCGTATGGCATCCTCTCTGGGAATCCAGGGTACGGACGAAGAACTGGTTACCATGTTCGGCGCAGGCTGGTGGAAACATGATGAAGAAGCTGCTACGAAGCTGCTTGAGAAAGCCGGCCTTGAAAAGGTTAACGGCGTTTGGAATTACAACGGCGCGCCTTTCACCTTTGAATTAAGCTATCTGGCTGACGCTGAGTTCCAGGAGGCTCGTGGAGTACAGGCTGTTTACAACCAGTTACAGGCATTTGGGTTCCAGTGTACGATATCATCGAAATCTTCTGCTACATGGGATGTAGATGGTGGCCAGGGTAACTTTGATATTGCTGGTTACTGGCCGTCAGGCGGTATCCTGAAGGATTTCTATTCTGCTATCAGCGGATTTGACGCTGATCTGATCAAACCTTTGGGTGAGACTGGTTCCGGCCAGGGTATGCGTTGGAACAATGCACGTGTTACAGAGATTCTTCATGAGTTGGCAAATGTTGACCCTGAAGATGAAAGATCTTATCAGTTGCATACCGAATTCCTGCAGGAGTGTGTAAAGGATATGTGTGAGATCAACTTCCTTTCCGGTACCAAGTTCGTTCCGACCAATTCTACTTATTGGGAAGGCTATCCGAATGCGGATAATCCGTATGACGGTCCTTGGTGGTGGTGGAGCTGCTTCAAATATATGCTCCCGAACATTCATCCGACACAGGGTTAATTGATGCAAAATATTTAAAAACAATAGGAACATGATTCGTGCCAATAGAAAGTTCATAAGATGAGCATTTTGTAGAAAGTTGACAGAATGGGCGTTCTATAAAAGCTTGCAAAGCGTACATTCTATTGTATAGTCATAAGGAGGGGGCCGTAAGTGGATGGCTTACGGCCCGTCCCTCGTTTTATGCACACGGGCACCCGGAGGAAATTATATGAAGAGCTGACGGGTGTCCGGCGCGGCGGGCAGGGGAAATTTCCCTGCCCGATTATAAATAGAAAAGGAGTGCTGTGTATGAAATTTAAAACTTTTTTTCTGCAGCGTGTACTCGCCTGGGCACTGACAATCTGGATTGGTGTTACTTTTATCTTTTTTATTCCACGTATGTTCCCGTCAGATCCTGTTGAGAACATGATTGCACAGATGCAGACGCGTTCAGGTAATATGGATCCGGCTGAAATGGAGGTGCTCAGGCAGCAGCTTCGTGTACAGTTCGGTCTAGAAGGGTCATTACTGCAGCAATATGGCGCGTTCTTATGGAATGGGCTGTTACATTTTGATTTTGGGCCGTCTCTGATGAGTTATCCGGAACCTGTTGGAAATATCATTGGGCGGTATCTTCCGTATACTTTGATTTTGTCGCTGACATCTACCTTTATCGCATGGGTAATCGGTAACTTTATCGGTTTGCTTGCAGGTTTCCGCAAGAACAAACGGTCTTCGAAAATTTTGGAGGGCATAGCTATCTGTATCTATCCGCTGCCTTATTTCCTGGTGGCATTGGTTCTGCAGATTATTTTCGCCTTTGTTTTAAAATGGTTCCCGCTGCAGGCGGTTATCAAAACAGGTGCCGGTTTCGGCCCGTGGATGTCTTCGCTGCTTAAGGCATCGGTGCTCCCGGCAGTTTCGCTGCTGCTGCTTGGTACAGGATGGTGGATTATTTCCATGAAATCCCTGGCAGGGACTACTGCGGAGGAAGATTATGTCCGTTATGCACGTTTCAGAGGCCTTTCCGAGGCAACGATCGGCAGAAGCTATGTATTGCGTAATTCCATTTTGACACAGATTACTGCACTGGCCATGAGTCTCGGCGGTGTGTTCGGCGGTTCAATTATGACTGAAATTATTTTCGGGTATCCAGGTGTCGGTTCCCTGATCCAGAGTGCTATCCTGCAGTCGGATTATAACATGATTCTGGGCTGTATTACGATTTCCATTGTAGCTATTTCCACTGCAACGCTGATTGTTGACCTGATCTATCCGTTCATTGATCCGCGGATCCGGTACGGTTGATAGGAAGGAGGGTTAACATGAAGAAATTTTGGAAAACAGCCAATTTCAGTTTAAAAGCCGGGCTGATTATTACTTGCTTTTTTATGTTTATCGGGTTTATTGTGTACTTTTTCCCGCATACTGACCCGTTTACGTTCAATACATACCCGAACAACCTGGGGGCATCCGGAGAGCATTGGCTGGGTACTACCAGTATGGGGCAGGATGTTGTATGGCTGCTGATTGAAGCTATCCATAATTCACTGCTCATCGGTTTGATTGTTGCCACCATCGGTACGGTTGTGGGTGTTTTGGTTGGTCTGCTTGCCGGTTTTGCAGGCGGCACGCTTGACAGGGTATTAATGGTTATTACGGATACGTTCGTTGTAATCCCTTCCCTGCCGATTTTGATTATGATGACATCCTTAATGAAAGGCGGCGCTACTGTTATCGTTATGGCACTTGTACTTGCAATGTTCGCATGGGCATGGCCGAGCCGCCAGATCCGTTCTATGGCTTTGACGATTAAGGAACGGGATTTTATCCATACAGCCCGTTTTTCCGGAGAGAGTACCATGCAGATTGTCGTAACGGAGATCCTTCCGTTTGCACTTTCCTGGTCGCTTTCCAATTTTATGAATGCTACGCTTTCCGCAATCGGTTCGGAGTCCAGCCTTGCAGTGCTTGGCCTGTCTCCCGGCAACCTGGTATCCCTGGGTAATATGATCCAGTGGGCCAGAAACTATAATGCCGTCCTTGCAGGGCGCTGGCTGTGGATCGGTGCGCCGATCGTTGCAACTGTTGTACTGTTCATTGGACTGTTCCTGTTGATTACGGGGTACAATGATTATCAGGCTATGAAGAGAGGCAGGTGATAGAATATGCTGAAAATCGAAGACTTGTCAACTTCTTATAAAACCATTGACGGTGATATCCACGTGCTGAATGATATTAATTTCACGATTAACGACAATGAGATCTTCGGCATCGCAGGAGAATCAGGCTGCGGTAAAACGACCCTGCTTAATACGCTTTATGATATTATAGAGTTTCCGCTTAATATTGATAAGGGACGCGTTGTCCTGGAAGGTGAGAAGAACGGGCAGAAGTTTTCCTTTGCATCCGGTCAGATCCGCAAAACCTGGTGGAATAATATTTCTTATGTGCCTCAGGCGGCGCAAAGCGTTTTGAACCCGATCGTTCGTTTGAAGACACAGTTTATAGATTCCATTCCGAAGGAAGACAGAAAGAATGAGACACCTGAGCAGACGCTCGAGAGAGTTGCTAATTACTTAAAGGAGTTGAATCTTTCCCCTGATGTGCTGGAGTCTTATCCGTTCCAGTTATCCGGCGGTATGAGGCAGCGTGCCATTATCGCGCTGGCGACTTTTATGGCTCCGGGCGTAGTGCTTGCCGATGAGCCTACTACAGCGCTTGACGTTGTTGTGCAGAAGGGTATTCTGATGATGCTGATGCGTTTGCAGCAGCAGTTAAAAAATACGTTGATTATTGTCAGCCATGATATGGGTGTACACTATCAGATTACAGACCGCATGGCGATTATGTATTCCGGCAGCGTTTCAGAGCTTGGGAAGACGGAAGATATCTTTAACGATCCGATCCATCCTTATACAAAGATGCTCGTGGACGCACTGCCCCGTGTGGGTGAGGATATCCAGAGGGTAGGTATTGCGGGCCGTCCGCCTGCACTGAAGAACCCGCCTCCGGGCTGCCGTTTTGCACCTCGCTGCCCGCATGCTACAGACCGTTGCCGCAGTGAAGTGCCGAAGTTCCGTGAAATAAGGAAAGGGCGTTTTGCTGCCTGCCACTTACTGAAAGAGGAGGTGAAGGCGAATGGCTGAAAAACTGTTGGAAGTGAAAGGTGTCAGTAAAATTTTCCGTGTCGGCGGTATGATACGCGGTAAGAAGCTGGTGGCAGTGGATAATGTGTCTTTGTCCATTGACAGTGACAAGCCGGTTATCCTTTCTATCGTTGGAGAGTCCGGCTGCGGTAAGTCTACCCTGTGTAAGATGGTTCTGCGGCTGCATGATCCCGATATGGGGGAGATTATCCTGGGCGGTAAATCCTATGCGGATAAGAAAAGCTATGATCCGCATCAGTTTAAGAATGATGTACAGCCAATTTTCCAGAATCCATACGAGTCTTTTTCCTCGCGGAAAACAGTAGATACTTATCTGTATAACACGGCGACACGCCTTGGTATTGCAAAGAGCAAGAGTGATGCAGATAAAGTGGTGGATGAGGCTTTAAAGAGTGTCGGTATGTCACTGCAGGTGGTAAAAGGGAAATATCCTACTCAGTTCTCCGGCGGTGAGCTGCAGCGTGTTTCCATTGCGCGTGCGCTGATTACCCGTCCGAAGCTGATTATCGCTGACGAGCCGGTTGCGGCTATTGATGCTTCCATGAAGATGAATATAGTCAATCTCTTCAAGGAACTGCGGGATAAGTATAAAATTTCCTTTATTTATATTACACATGACCTTTCAACGGCATATTATGTATCCGATTATATTGCAACGCTTTACCGCGGCTGCCTGATCGAGTACGGGCCGGCGAAAGAGATTATGGACAATCCGGCGCATCCGTATACCGAACTTCTTATGAGCTCCGTACCGCGTGTCGGGGATAAATGGAAGGAATCGATAGCGATGCCTGATATGGAAGGTAAGGAGTATGCCGTTCAATACTGCAAGTTTGCTCCGCGGTGCCCGTATGCGACAGACCAGTGCCGTCAGAACCGGCCGGATCCGAAGAAGATGGGCGAAGAGCGTATGGTGCTTTGCTATCATCCGCTGACAGAGCAGGCGAAAAAGGCATAATGCCTTGGACGCATTGTCTTCCATGGTTTAGATTTTTGTAGTTTATAAAATGGGACTCTCGGTTCGCCAGGAGTCCCATGATACTATATTTATATGGTTTGGCGGAAGGACAGCGGTATAATGCCTTATATTTTGTATGACGGGATAGGTGCGGGGCCTTTATCATTGCAGAGACAGGATGAAAGCCTGCTTCGTAAGTTTTTTATGCACAGCCCGGCTTTTACATAAAAAATTTACGAAGCAGACTTTCCGGCCGGAGCTGTTTTATTACAGTCCGGTCAGAAAATGCATGAAAACAGGAAACCGGAATCCCCTGGGGACAGGAAAAGGGGTTTAGGGAGTACAAAAAACAAAGATAGGAGGATATGGTCATGGAACGAATGTGGTGGAAGGAAGCGGTGGTATACCAGATATATCCGCGCAGCTTCATGGACAGCAATGGGGATGGTATCGGAGATCTCAACGGAATTACATCCCGCCTGGATTATTTGAAGGAGTTAGGGGTTGATGTGATCTGGCTCTCGCCGATTTACCAGTCGCCGAATGATGATAACGGTTATGATATCAGCGATTACCAGGCAATTATGCAGGAATTCGGGACAATGGAGGATTTCGACAGGATGATTGCGGGAATCCATGAACGCGGTATGCGTCTGGTGATGGATTTGGTAGTAAACCATACATCCGACGAGCATCCCTGGTTTTTGGAGAGCCGCAAGAGCAAAGATAACCCGTTCCGGGATTATTATATCTGGAGGGAAGGGAAAGACGGCAAGGAGCCGAATAACTGGGGAAGTTATTTTTCGGGGCCTGCATGGAAATATGACGATGCAACAGATATGTATTATCTGCATCTTTTCTCAACCAAACAGCCGGATCTGAACTGGGAGAATCCGAAGGTGCGCGAAGAGGTATTCTCCATGATGAACTGGTGGTGCGGCGAGAAAGGGATTGACGGTTTCCGGATGGATGTGATCAGCCTTATTTCCAAACAGCCCGGCCTGCCGGACGGGCCTAAAGCGCCGGAAGCCCTTTACGGGTATGCGGACTGTGCAAATGGCCCGCGTGTGCATGAGTTCCTGAAAGAGATGAACCAGAAGGTGCTTTCGCATTATGATCTGATGACAGTAGGCGAGGCGGCCGGTGTAACGATTGAGGAAGCGAAACGTTATGCAGGGTTTAACGAAAATGAGCTGAATATGGTTTTCCATTTTGAACATGTCGGGCTGGACGGCGGAGAGCATGGAAAATGGACGGATAAAAGGGTGCCTTTGAAGGAATTCAAGAAGGTTATGAGCGCGTGGCAGACGGAGCTTGACGGTAAAGCATGGAACAGCCTGTATCTGAGCAATCATGATCAGCCGCGTTCCATTTCCCGTTTCGGCGATGATTCACCGGAATACCGGGTGGTATGCGCGAAGATGCTGGCTACCTGCATGCATATGATGCAGGGCACTCCTTATGTATACCAGGGAGAAGAGCTTGGCATGACGAACATGCCTTTCGCGGATATTTCGGAAGTGAAGGACATTGACAGTATTAATGCGTATTATGAGATGTCGGAAGCCGGCCTGATTTCAAAAGAGGATATGATGCGTTTTATCTGCCTGAAAGGCCGCGACAATGCCCGCACGCCTATGCAGTGGGACGACAGTGAGAATGCAGGGTTTACTACGGGGACGCCATGGATTAAGGTGAACCCCAACTATACGGAAATCAATGCCAAAGCGGCGGTTGCGGATAAAGATTCCGTTTTCCATTACTACAAGAAGCTGATTGCTCTCAGAAAAGAGGAGCCGATCCTTGTTTACGGGCATTATGCATTGTTGGAGCCTGAACATGAATCACTGTATGTTTATACACGTACATTGGAAGAGAAGAAATTATTGGTAATCTGCAGCTTCACCAAGGAACCGGTAAGTTATGAAATACCGGCAGAGTTTGGCGGTGCGAAGGTGCTGATTGGAAATTATGGGCGCAGTGAGGCGGAAGGGACAATTGAAGTGAAGCCTTATGAGGCTCTGGTATTGTATTCCGGGAAATAGGGTTTTCACGGAATGCGGGAGTATGGAAACTGGAGCGCCCTCGGAAAACCAGCCGCAAAGATGGGGTAAGGAACTGTTCCTAAGGGAGTTTCCGGGAGCGCCCGGTAGTGAGAATGGAGGATTCAGATGAAAGAACATTTAAAAATAGAGACCCATCCGGCTGCCTGCGCCGGTAATATAATCCAGGGGAAGAATTACCGTATTACGGTGCTGACCCCCCGTCTGCTGCGGCTGGAATACAGCGGGGACGGCGTTTTTAATGACGCGGCTACCCAGACGGTTTTAAACAGGAATTTTCCGGAAGCTGCTTTTCAGGTGAAGGAGACGGAGGAAGAGCTGCAGTTGATGACAGATTATCTGCAGTTAAACTATGATAAGCAGGAGTTTACGAGCCATGGCCTTTCCTGTAAATGCCTGGGGGAGAAAGCCGGCGGTTTTGGCAGGACATGGCATTATGGGGAAAAGGAAGACGGGCAAAATCCTTTTACCTCCAATTTAAAAGGGACAGCCCGTACCCTGGATATGGTAAACGGCGCCTGTGAGTTGGAAGACGGTATTCTTTCCAGAGGCGGTTTTGCGGTGATTGACGATTCCACTACGCTGGTTCTCACGGAGGACGGTTTTGTGGAACCGAGGAAAAAGGGTACGAAGGATTTGTACTTCTTTGGTTATGGGCATGACTATCTGGCAGCTTTGAAGGATTTTTATTATCTGTGCGGCAAGACACCTATGCTTCCCAGGTTCGCCCTTGGGAATTGGTGGAGCCGTTATTACCAGTATACGGAAGAATCTTATATGGAACTGATGGAGCGGTTTGATGAGGAGAAGATCCCATTTACGGTAGCGGTTATCGATATGGACTGGCACTGGGTGGATATTGACCCGAAGTACGGTTCCGGCTGGACCGGTTATTCCTGGAACAAGGATTTCTTCCCGGATCCGAAGCGGTTCCTGCAAAAACTTCATGACAGGGGTATGAAAACTACTTTGAATGTCCATCCCGCTGACGGTATCCGTGCCTATGAAGATTGTTATCCGGCTGTGGCGGAGGCTATGGGCGTGGATGTTTCCAAGGAAGAGCCGGTGAACTTTGATATCGCGGATCCGAAATTCCTTTCGGTTTATTTTGAGAAAGTACATCATCCGATGGAAGAAGAGGGTGTGGATTTCTGGTGGCTTGACTGGCAGCAGGGAACAAATACGAAAATAGAAGGGTTGGATCCGCTGTGGATGCTGAATCATTTCCATTATCTGGACAGCGGCAGGGACGGCAAAAGGCCGATGACTTTCTCGCGGTATGCGGGGCCTGGTTCCCACAGATATCCGATCGGATTTTCCGGTGATACGCATATTACATGGGAATCTCTGGATTTCCAGCCGTATTTTACTAACACGGCATCCAATATCGGTTATGGATGGTGGAGCCATGATATCGGCGGCCATATGATGGGCTACAGGGATGAGGAACTGGAAGTCCGGTGGTATCAGTACGGTGTATTTTCACCGATTAACCGTCTGCACAGCAGCAACAGCAGGTTCAGCGGGAAAGAGCCGTGGAAGTTCGGGATGGAAGCAGCCCATGTGATGGGTGAGTTCCTGCGTCTGCGCCATCGCATGATCCCTTATCTGTATACGATGAATTACCGTGCATGGAAAGAGGACGAACCGCTTTGCCAGCCGATGTATTATGCTGCGCCGGAGGAGTTTGCGGCTTACCGGACGCCGAATCAGTATTGGTTTGGTTCCGAGCTGCTGGTAGCGCCTGTGACTACGAAACGTATTCCAAGCGTGCGTCTGGCAAAGGTGAAAGCATGGCTGCCGGAAGGGCTGTGGTTTGATTTCTTTACCGGGACGGTTTATAAGGGAGGCCGTATGATGGAATTATACCGTCCGATATCCCGGATACCGGTTCTGGCCCGCGCCGGAGCTATCATTCCTATGACAGATCAGATCAGCGGCAAAGATGCGGAGCAGAACCCGGAGCGTCTGGAAGTACGTGTATACGCCGGAGCAGACGGTGCTTTCACTCTTTATGAGGACGACAATGTTTCCTGTGCTTACGAGAAGGGTGATTGTGCGAAGACGCCTATGGAATTATGCTGGGCGGATAAGAAGGTATTCACAATACGCCCTGTGGAAGGGAATACAGGGTTAATCCCGGCAAAGCGCGCTTACTGTATCCGTATTCTTGGAAGTACGGCTTCGGAGGCTGTTGTGCTGCGCAACGGAAGCGAAACGGATGTGAAAGCGGTTTATTGTGCAAAGACCCATGAGCTTTGTGTTGAACTTGCCGATGTGGCTGCGGATGAGACGGTTGAAATCCGTCTGCCGGAAGATGCGCGGATTGCAGGCAATCCGGTAATGGAACAGGTAGATGAGCTGCTGAATATGGCTGAAATCGGCTTCATGCAGAAAGAACATCTTTTTGCGCTTATGGACAGATGCAAGGATCAGATGAACGTGCTGGCCGGTGAACTGCAGGCTATGGATCTGGATGATGCATTGCGGGGCGCATTGCTGGAAATCGTGACGGCATATTAGTGCAATATAAAAAGTGACAGGACAATGGTACTGGCAGTTGGATGTCACAGAAATATTATCGGGATACTGAAGGGAAAAGAACCTCTGCAGGGTATTGCAGGGGTTCTTTTTGTTGGCGGAGCATGTTTGGAAAAGTTTCCGCCTGTGCGGCCGGTGCCCTGTGCCCTCCCGGCAGCCCGTTGCTGCGCAGGAGGAAGAAGAAGTCCCGTTATTGTTTGCGTATCTCGGTAGGTGTGTGCCCGTATAGACTCTTAAAACTTGCGTTGAATTTTTTCTGGTTGGTAAAGCCGTTTTTTTCCATGATTTCCGAAACAGGCATGTCGGTATGTAATAAGTCCTGGTAGGCATGGTTCAGCCGGATTCCTGTCAGGTATTCCTGGAAGGTGATCCCCATGCTCTGCCGGAACAGGCGGCAGAAGTATTCCCTGCTGATGCTCAACTGATCTGCGACATCGGTCAGTGAGAGGGAATCACTGTAGTGCTGCTCTACCCAGGATAGTATCTGATGTATCCTTCCGACAGCTATCTGGTTTGATTCGGGGATTTCCCCTTCTATGCGTGTCCCGAAGTGGCGCAGCAGGTGTGCCAGTACCTGGAGGACGATGCCTTCCAGTTCCAGGCTGACTTCAAAGGTCCCGGACATATACAGCTTCGTCATGTTGGAGAGCATCTGGCATATTTCATAATAGGCCGGGAACTGTTCGTCGCGGATCTTTTCGGCGATGCATTCGATCTGGTACAGCTCGATATCAGGCAGGTAGCTTTTTAATTTGTCTTTGGAAACCTGGATGCAGAGGTTCATGGCTGTCTTGCCGCGGATCTGCGTGCTGTGTGCCTGGCGGGATTCTATGACTGTCAGGTTCTTTTTGGGAAGATGGTATGTGGCGCCTTCCATCAGGAGATCGGCATCCCCGTTGAGGGGATATAAAATTTCCAGCGCTTCGTGCCAGTGCAGCGGGTTAAAACCTCCCGGAAGCGTCTGGAACAGGATGCGGATTCCCAGCGGGCTGCTTTTTGCAGGCATTTCGTAATAGCTGTGATTCATATTTTCCTCCATATATATTTGTGGGTACTGGCGGGTACTCTTTGCGGGCACTTTCTATATTATGTCAATATTGCCTTAAATTATATCAAAAAAGTATCTGGCGGCAATGTAGATATAGGGGTATTATCTGTATTGTAAACGGAACACAGATAAATCATAACATTCCTGGCCTGCAAAAGCAAACCCGGAAGAGAAGAAAGGTGTGTTGGCTATGAAAAATTATATGAGGACTATGATAGAAAATTATTTTGTAAGGAATTTTGTTGTTATAAATTGTGCCGGGAAGGAAGAAGAACCGGCGGAAATGCTGAAAAGAAACTCTTTTGCGCTGTTGAATGTGTCGCCCAGGGCTTTTTAAAGCGGGATTGCAGGAAACATATCACCGTTGGGATTTTGCCCGGAGCGTATCCGGACGGGATATCTGGTGTGCGGCACTGCGCAAAACTTAGGTTCATGACGTCGGAAGGGGACAGAAGAGGCATTCCGGATAAAAACCTGCAGGCATGGCGGCTGCAGGTTTTTTGCAATTTTTTTTTAATGCAATATTGCCCGCAGCCATTTCTTTTGATACAATAGAAAGAACAGAAAGGATACGTAATAAAAAACTGCTAAAGGAGAATGGAAAGCATGATAGAGGAGAAATTGAAAGGGAAGAATATTAAACAGAAGATAATGATGGTATTCGGTTCGATGCTCACAGCCTATATTTTTACCGTAATAGTAGGCGTGCTGGGTATGAGCTGGCTGAGCAAATATCCTACTGCGAGAATTGTGGCGATGGTTGTTTTAGTGCTGATTGCAATATTCAATCTTGTGTTTGTGCTGAAGATATCGGGTTCCGTTGTTCTTTCGCTGGTGCAGCCGATAAAGGAACTGGAAGATGCGGCGAAAAAAATGGCGGAGGGTGATTTTGATGTGGATATTACATACGATTCCGATGATGAGCTTGGGGAACTGGCGGATTGCTTCCGGGCAACAACATCCTCTTTAAAAGTGATTATAGAAGATCTTTACCGTATTGTATCGGAACTTAAAGAAGGCAATTTTGATGTGGAGACGGAGTGCCCGGAGCGGTATGTGGGTGATTTTGAACCGCTTTTGCAGCAGTTGATGGATATGGTGGAGAAGATCAGCAATGTGTTGGGAAGTATCCAGAGCGCTGCGGATCAGGTGGCGGCGGGTTCCACGGAACTGGCCAATTCCGCCCAGGGGCTGGCGGAGGGTGCGGCGAACCAGGCTTCTTCCGTAGAAGAGCTTCTGGCGACAGTGACGGAAGTTACCAGCCAGGTGGAGGAGAACAGCCGCGCAACGGATCGGCTGCATGAAAATGCGAAGAGTGTGGGAGGGGAAGCGGAGGTCAGCAGGAAGAAGATGGCGGAACTCATGCATGCCATGGAATCAATCAAGGATACTTCTCAGGAAATCAATAATATCATTGTGGATATTGAAGAGATTGCATCCCAGACGAATCTGCTGTCCCTGAATGCGGCGATTGAAGCGGCGCGGGCAGGGGATGCCGGGAAGGGATTTGCGGTAGTGGCGGATCAGATAAGGAAGCTGGCGGAGGACAGTGCGCAGTCGGCGGTTAAGACGAAGCAGCTGATCGAAGCCTCTTTGCTGGAGGTCAGCAAGGGGAACGATATGACGACAGAGACAGCCGGTTCTATGAATAAAGTGATAGATGAACTGGAAGATATCCTCGTAGCAGTGGATGAGATCCGGAACGCGTCGGATAAACAGGCGGTATCGGTGAAGGAAATTGAGAAGGGTGTGGAGCAGATTTCAATGGTAGTGACTTCCAACTCGGCGACGGCGGAACAGACTTCCGCTACCAGCGAGCAGCTTTCCGCACAGGCAGTTACCTTGAACGGGCAGGTAGAACAGTTTAAGCTTCGGAAATGGTAAGGGGGAAGGAATATGAAATGCCCTTTTTGCGGACATGAGAATACGCGGGTAATAGATTCCAGGCCGGCGGAGGACAATAATGCAATCCGCCGCCGCCGGGTCTGCGATGAGTGTGACAAGAGGTTTACTACATATGAAAAGATAGATACGATTCCCCTGATTATTATTAAGAAGGATGATAACAGGGAAGCATATGACCGCGCCAAGCTGGAGGCGGGAATTCTGAGGGCGTGCCACAAGCGTCCGGTCAGCGCGAACCAGATCAGCCGTCTGGTGGAGGATGTGGAGACGGAAATTTTTAATAAGGAAGAACGTGAGCTGTCCAGCCAGGTTGTGGGCGAGCTGGTGATGAATAAACTCAAAGACGTGGATGCGGTGGCATATGTCAGGTTTGCATCTGTGTACAGGGAATTCAAGGATATTAATACTTTTATGGATGAATTGAAAAAGATTCTGGATAAATAACATAAGTTTTTAGACCGTTTGTTTTATATCTTTAGGAACTGTAGGAAAATAAGTGATACAGATTGCGCAGGATATTTCTTCGAGTGTACAGGCCAAAAAACGTAGGCGTAGTGGGCTACGCTGAGGCTTTTTGGCCTGTGTAATCGGAGAAATAGACAAGTCAAGATGTGTTACTTATTTTTCTACAGTTCTTTATGGTGTGAAGCAGGCGGTCTTTTCTTATGCATTTCAATAATTGAAGATTGAGGAAAATACCAATGAAGAATCAAGTGCTATTTATTTCAGCCTCATACTGTAGCGGAAACCGATCTTGAGGAATCGGGAGGTTTGTGGTAGGATTGAGATAGGAAAACAGGCAGATACCGGGAGAGGGAGCAGCCTTTGGATGTGGTAGTATATATAATATAAGGGACAGTAGAAGGGATGGGGTGAAGGATATGGAACAACGGAGAATTTTTGAAATATTGGGAATAGAGGAAACGAAAGAGGAAGAGGAAATCAGGGCGGCGTACCGCAGGAAGCTGGTGTCGGTGAATCCGGAGGATAATCCGGAGGGGTTTAAGCAGCTCAGGGAGGCTTATGAAAAGGCTCTTTCTCTGGCAGGGCAGAAAGAGGAGGAGGGGCAGGGAAACGCGGAAAAGAAGGAGCCGGACGGCCCGGCAGGGCTTTTCCTAAAAGAGGTGGAAGAGGTGTACCGTTCCCTGTCCAGCCGTTTGGACTTGGAAGCCTGGGAAAGGGTATTGAAAAATGAACTGCTGGATGATCTGGAGCTTGGGGAGGAAATCAAATGGGCTTTGTTCCGTTATCTGTCAGAATATTATCGGATTCCGGTCCCTGTGTGGAAATTGCTTGACGGGGTTTTCGGGATTGTTGAAAATGCGGGGGAATTTAAGGAATATCTGCCGGAAAATTTTGTGGATTTCATGGTATGGAAGTGCTCGGAAGGGGCGGAAAGTTCAGATTTCCCTTTTGAGAAGCTGCGGGGGGAAGATACGGCGGATTATGATGCTTTTATTAACCATTATAATGAACTGGCCGGCCTGTTTGCCCAGGAGGATGCGGACAGGGAAGAGCAGTTGAAGAAGATAGGGCAGAAGATTGTTTTTATGGATGGCTTTGGTATTTCCCATCCATGGTTTGAAATGGAGAAGGCAAAGTATAAGTCGGCCTGCGGGGAGAAAGAAGAAGCGCAAAGGATGGTGCATTCCCTTTGGGATGCGGGGGAAAAGGACAGGCGGATGCTTTTGGCAGGCGCTAATGTCCTGAAGGAATGCGGCCTGGAGGATGAGGCGGCGGAGATTTACCAACGTTTGCTGAAAGATAAGGATTTGCCCAATGAAAGCATATATAAAGCTTCTATGGAATTGGCAGAAATTTATGCCGGCAGGCAGGAGTGGAAGGAAGGGCGCGAGCATGCGCAACGGGCGGTAAGGCTTTACAATACCAGGCAGGCGTCCGAATTACTGGACAGGTGTAATACCGGGATGATTGCGCTTTATGCGGGGGAGAGAGCGGAAGGGCTTACGGCGGAAGACGCGGTTGCGTTGGGATGGGCTTACATCCAGAATGGGCAGGCAGCGGAGGGGCTTGCATTTTTCAGGGAGCATCGGCTGCTCACGGAGGATACCGTGAAATGCCGCCAGGTACGGACTGTGCTGTTTATGTCCTGCGGGCTGGGGGAAGAGACGAAGGAAGAAGCGGCACTTTGGCGGAAATGCCTGTTTGAGGAGAAGGAAAAAGAGAAAGAAGAAAAGGAAAAAGAGAAAGGGGAGGGGGAAAATGCCTCCAACTATGATTACTGGATAGCGCAGAGTTATGAGATGGAGGGCAAGGCTTTTCAGATGTGTTATTCCAAACTGGAGGATAAAGAAGGGGAGGAAGCCGGGCGGCTGGAAAAGCTGGCATTGGAGGCTTTTGGGCAGGCAGTGGCACTGCAGCCGGAGGAGACGGATTTTCTTCTGGCAGAGTTGTTATTTTTCCGTGAACTGAAGGATTACGGGAAGATGATAGAAATCTGTGAGCAGATAAAAGCCGTGGATAAGGGGTATTTTTGGGCTTATTATTACGCGCAGGAAGCACACGAGGGGCTGGGGAAGGCCCAGGAGGTAGTGGACAGCTTTTATGAGGCAAAGGAAATCTATGCGGGGCTGCCGGAAATTTATGAACGGGCGGCAAGGGTATTTTGGGAGTACAGGCAGTACAGCGAGGTGGAGAGTATATTAAGGCAGGCGGAGGAGGCCGGGGTAGGCAGCTTTTACCTGCGGCTGCGCCGGCTGGAGCTGATGCAGCGCGCCGCGAAGGATGCGGATGCTTTGAAAGAAGCGGATGCGTTTGCCGGGCAGTTGATTGCCGAGATGGAGGAGACGGAGGATGCGGATGCCGGAATCCTTTCGGAAGCTTATCTGCAGAGGGCATATATTCATGATGAGAATGAGGCAGGGGAATTCCGGCAGGAAGACGGAATGGAGGAATGGGTGAAGCGTTCCATAGAACTTTCGGATAATCTGCGGAACCGGTATTTCCTCGGGCGTTTTTATGTGGAGTACCGTGAGGACGCCAAGCCTGCGTATGGACATCTGAAAATCTGCGAAGAGCGGGGGATGGATTTTGAGTGGATGTATTATTATATTGCCCGGAGTCTGGAGAGTTTTGAGAAATGGGACGAGGCTATAGAATACTATATAAAGGCCCATGAAAAGAATCCTGAAGAATTTGATTTTATCTGGCGGATTGCCTGGCTGTACCGCTGGAAATACTCCCGGATCTCACAGAAAGAATATTATGATACTACCATGCATTATTTAAAGCTCCATGTGGAAAAATTCGGGGAGAACCCGCGGGAACTCTGGCAGCTTTCCGATATGCATGCCAGACACAGGGAGTATGGGCTGGCGCTGGAGGAAATAGATCGGGCATTGAAGGAGGTTCCCAATGCCAGGAACTGGGGGCATAAGGGGCTGCTTTTGGAAATGCTGGGCAGCAGGGGGAAAGCTGTGTTTTTCTATAGGAAGGGCATTGAGGCCGCCGCGGGCAACGGGGAGGATTATAAATACGGTTATTCCCAGATGCACGACTTTTTCTGCGAAACCCGAAATTACCAGTGGGGGTTAGAATGGTTCCAGGGGATGCTTCCGCAGATGAAGACAAAGGAAGGACGCGAAACGGTCCTTTCGTATATCAGGTATTATTATACGGTTTTCCATGAGTGGGAGAAAGCGTTGGAAACGATAATGCAGGTTTACGGCGGTGTTACGCTTACGGAATATGTGTGTGCCGGTTGGGAAGACGAGGGGGAACGCATCGACGATCTGTTGGATCTGTACCAGCAGTATGTAAGCCCGGAGGAACTGCGCATGTATGCCGAAGAGGCGGCGGCTTTGCTGGAGGGCGGCGGGGCTGCGGCCCTGGAAGAAGATCATGAGGGCAGACAGAGCGCTTATGTGCAGATTGCTTATTGCTATTCCAATTATCTGATGGAACCGGGCAGGGCCATGGAGTATTTCCGCAAAGCGCTGGCGGAAGGGGAGCTGACGGAGGACGGGATAAACTGTAATGCTTACCGGAGGACACTGCGGGATCTGATGTTCTGCTGCAGGCAGACGGGTAATCCGGAGCTGGCGAAGGAATACCAGGCCAGGCATAAGGAGAGCCTGGAAATGCTCTATGCTGACTGTAAAGATTTGGGCAGGGATGCGGAGGAACTGTATGCAGGCGACTGTGGTTTTGGGCGGGCAAATTGTTACAGCCTGTTTGTTGTATACTATTTCTGCGGGGAATATGAAAAGGCGGGACAGTTGTTGGAGAGGATGGAAGCGTCCGAGTGGTGCTGGAACTGTACAAGGGGAGAGTGTACGGAAGAATGGGAGTGCCGGGGGTATATGGCGCTTTACCGGGGTGATACACAGGAAGCCATCCGGTGCTTTGAACATGCGGTTGCATGCGGAGGCAGGGGGAATTTTGATGCGCAGAGGGAGCTGCGGATATTAGAGCGTGTTTGAAAAATCATTCCCCCGATCTGTATGCCCCACTGTACGCTTCCGCACAGCCAGGAACTGCCGGGAGTGTACAGTGGCAATGTCATTAACTTAAGCTTCCCGGGGTGCCGCAGACCATATATCTCAATCCGGACCATCGAAAGACGCCGGCACTTAGGCGCCGTGTTTTGGCGCCTTAGTACCGTTGCGTCTGCCGTGAGCGGAAGCGCGTCCGGATGAGATATGTGGTCTGCGGCGCTCCGAGAAGCTTAAGTTAATGACATTGGTACAGTGGGCCAACTGCACGGGTGGAAATTTTGCGGGAATGGAGGCGCATAATGGATTTAAATTTACAAATAACGGATATGTCGGGAGCCAGGCCGGAACATTCAACGGTTATCGTTAATTTCGTGGCAGCCGTAAGGAAGCAGTTAATGAACAGTACATGCTATGTTTTTTCTGATAATATCCAGTACAGATTTAAAACGGACGGCGGGGAGGATAAAACGGTTATTCCGGATGCCTCTATAAATTGCCGCATTATGTCCAGGCGTGGAAGTTCTTTTATCGAGGCTCCCCGTTTTGTGATGGAAGTTTTATCGGAATCTACAGAAAACTATGACCGCGGTGAAAAGAAGGAGTTGTACAGGCAGCAGGAAATTGACGAATATTGGATTGTGGACTGGAGGGAGAAGCGGGTTGAGATCTATAACCTTGATTATGATGAAAACGGCAGGCCACAATATTATTTATGGAAAACAGTTACCGAAGATAATGGTGAAGAACTGAAGATTGTTCATTTCCCGCATTTGGAAATTACGTTTGAGGATTTGTTTGCGGAAGTTTATGGATATTGAAACAGGTTCTTAAGCTTTTTTACGGGAAATTCCGTCTGTGCGGTTAGTGCCCTGCGCCAACTGCATAGGTGGGATTTTTCATTGCCGCGTTAAAATTTCTGGCCGATGCAGGCCTGCAGCCGTGGCATGCTGTAAATTTGTTACAGTTCACTTCCAATGTCATTAACTTAAGCTTTTCGGGGTGCTGCAGACCATATATCTCAATCC
>CANDKY010000002.1 GCA_947385425.1 uncultured Lachnospiraceae bacterium
TCATTATAGATCAAGAAGTTGGGGGTGGCACCCCGTACCTCTATTTATCGCTTACGATATCCCTGTCAAAAGGCCTGTGCGGCGCCGTCGTCTGCGCACCGTGCTGGAGCGTATCATCATGATGCCCGGAAATGTCACGAAACACGCCCGGAAGACAATGGTAGATCTCGGGAGGAGCAACCCCTGGAGACATGCTGCCGCATGTCTGTGGGAACTTTTCCGAAAAACATCCTGATTCCGCAAAACAATACACATCGTAAAAAACAATTGCTTCGGGGCATGTCCATGCCTCTGTTAAGTGACTCCAATTATTAGGGGCACTGCCTTTCTGACTGCCCGAAGTGTGCATTAAGGCAGAAATAGAAATACAAAGGTACCCGTTATTAATGGGAAGTAGGATAATATGAGGAATTACTCGTTGCTCCCATTATTTTTTTGAGTGTGTTCACGGATTCAGGTTAAATTCAATGTTATCATTAAACATGCTACAAGTTTCCTGTCATTCCTTATAACTTATAAATACAAATTCAATGTCTTTTGCAATGTATAGTTATCCATTGTCTCCCAAAAAAATATATTCCAAAACATAAAAATGTAACAATCGAAATACAAATTCCTTCTTTTAACAATGGCGTATGATATTCCAATTTTATATAATGCTCTCCTTCCTTTAATTCTAAAGCCATATACATGATATTTGCTTGATATAGCTTCTCTTTCTTTCCATCAACATATGCGCTCCACCCTGGAGAATATGGTATAGACAAACAAAGTAGTTTTGGAGTTTTTAGTGAGATCGTTCCCTCAACACAGTCTGTTCCAATTTGAATATTCTCTAATGTATTATTTTTCAACTTTCTAATTTCTGCTCCATAATTACTCATTGTCTGACATACAACACTCATTGTGTCAAAAGAATAAATCCCAACATTGGAAAATGTTATCGTTAATAAGTTAGCCGCATCTTCTGAATAGCCAAGATTAACTGAAAAATCATGTCTATCACTATAACCAGCATCATCATCTGTATAATAATTAATTTGTTTTAAAGCACCCGTAGATGCTTTTAAAATCAAATCCGCCCCCTCAGGATCAACCCAAAATAATTTTCTTTTGCGTATAGTTTCTTTAACAGAGTCTGTCAAAATGTTCCAATTAATATGATTGTAAAGATTTAATGGATCTACATTTTCATTACCAAAGTATAAATCATAATCAGGTACTCCTTGAAACGTCAAACCAGTAATAGTGAAATATGTTTCAGCATTTTCCATTCCACTGAATTCTAAGTTTACAGATGCCTTAGCATTTGTTACAATAAAATTGTTACCCCACAATGAGACGCCATTCCCATTACAGCTTATAGTATAATCAAGTTTTTCACTTGTTAATTCAAACTCTTTCCGGGGTACAATTCCGTTATAGTCTTTTAGAACAGCACCCTGTAATAATGCTTCTTGTTTTTCAATAGCAGAAAGCGAATTCCATAAATCCATTGGAATATATCCATTATACGTATATCCTAAAGGCAACGCATATTCATTACGATAAACAGCATACTCTAGCTTAGTCGCATCTTCTATGATTTTTACCTGTTTATCTGTCAAATTCTCTGTGTTTAATTCAATCTTTAACTTATTAAGTAATTCACTTTTATCAGACTCATTTACATCAATAGTATCCACATATGTAAATCCATATGGCAGTGGTAAAGTATCTCCAACAGGTATTACATAATAAAGAACGGATGCCAAAGTTAACAAAGCTGTCCTATCATCATACCCTTCATAACTATGTGTCATAGCTTTACGCAATTCAAGCAATTTCCGATATTTTGAAACATATGGGCTAGTATTACTCCAATAACGTTGGGTTGATGACATTTTTGCAATAATGTTTGCATTCTTTGTAAGTCCGCGTCCTGAAAAACGATAATATGTCTTTATTCCATCTAAAGCTGCAACATTCTTCACTGCTGCTGTCTCATTTTTGTTTAACTTCGAAACAATTTGTTCATTTTCTATTCCCTGTAAAGCATAGGCACCCTCACCTGATGCATTTTCCCAAAAGCTAATTCCACAAATGCTTATAACTACAATTACCAATGCCCATTGCTGCTTTCGTTTGTATGTCCATAGTTCGCGTATCATATCAAAAGGAAAAATTAAAATTAAAAATATTAAAGCTAATACAATACCAAAGTATACTTTAGAAGAACGTGAATTCTCTAATAGTGTACATATAATACAATAGACAAATAAGCATAACAAAAGAATTTTATATTCTTTTAAATTGATTTTCATCATTAATGGCCACATAGCCACAAATATATATGTACAAAGCAATGCAAAGGCCCAGCACCATCGATTGCACATGTATGATACACCATTAAGTATTTGTCCAAAAATTGGAATTGACATAAATAAAACCCCAATCAAAAATAATACTTTCAACAAGTTATTTCCCTTTTTATAAAAAAGTAAAATAACTGCCAATAATACTGGTGCTGCAAAACCCATGCACATCCAATATGAAGCCCCTCCAGATATAAATAAACCAGGCAATTTACTATAGTGAGTAAGCGGATATACCAAATGCCATGCATTTTTTATCATATTACGATCATCACCTAAAAATGCAAAGCATACAGGTACAAAAATGAATGCCGCCATTAATACTCCCATCAAAGATGCTATCCCAATGCGGCATAATACAAAGAAAAATTTCTTCATATTATCTCTATGTAAAATGAATAATCTTATTATGACATATATAACACTTATTATAGCCAACATATAAAAAAAATAGAAATTGCTAATTGCAGATATATACACGGAAAAAATTAAAAAAGCAATTTTTCCTTCTTTTATTATTTTTTCAATTCCTATAATTATCATCGGAAGATAAATCAGTGGATTTAAAAAAAAAGGATGCCGCGCAGCATTATAAATACCCCAATAGCAAAATGCATACGATATTGAACCAGCCAAAACGGCAAATCTATTTTTCTTCCCTGTTTGAAAACAAAGACAAGAAAAGAGAATACCAGAAAAATAGAGTTTTATTAAATTTATTACTTCGTAATACAAATATATAAAACGAGTCGGAACAAATACTGCTAAAAGTGTAAATGGATCCCCAATTACATAATAATGAAAAGTTTGCAAAATATCGCTTCCTTCTCCAATATTAAAGTCCCATTCTGGAATATTACTTAATGTTTTACCCCCCCCCCTCAATAAGAAAACGCAAATATTTTGCATAATAAATTAGTGCTTTGTAATGCTGATCCCAGCCATCGTTTTTATATATCAATGTATGTCCTGTTAAAAAATACCACGAAAATACCACTAATGCCACAATCATAAACAATATGGTATACATTTTAAAGTAGTATTTTTTTTGTTCTTTATTACCCACCATATCACTCTCAAACAATATATTTTCACTTATAACCATATTATATTCCTTTCTTTGCTTTCAGTTTCTTAAAAAATAATTCTCCGTATACATAGCCGTAATAAAATAAACACCCCGTCACAACACAAATACAAATATCAAATATACTTGCCCAAATTATCCCCGTATCTCCCCTATTATAAAAAATTGTACAAAAATATAGCTGTTGTACTAGAAAAATGTGATAAGTTGCTTTTCCAATATATTCTATTACTTCTATTATTTTATTAACAAAGTCCATCTTTTGCTTAAATAAAATAAATTTAGACTCATATGATATCACTAGCAAAACAATTGCTGCAGAATATGGCGCAACCGCAAAAGATGAGGATACCCAACTCGTTATAATTTTTAATTTATACCCCCCCCCCGAATATCCCAATAAAACTCCCCCACCAACAATAAATAGAATCCACGGTATTACTGTTCCTTTAATTCTATTATAATACAAACAAATTAATATTCCGAACATTAGTCCTGTTAAATATCTAATGCTACAAACTCTATGAAAAGATGCAGAAATCCATCCATACCTTACCATAATCTCATATAACACATTTATTGAAATAATTACTGTTACACCTAAAAACTGATACCGCTTTATTAAATAATATAATACTGGAAACAATATTAAAATTTGAATCATGCATGCGGTATAGTATCCTCCTGGTCCAACTCCACCCTTAAAATAATTTATAAAAATCTTTTTCCCAATTACACCATGTTCAATACAAATAAAATATAATAAATATATTATTTGCTCCAAAGTATATGGCATCAAAAATCTTTTTAATTTCTTAATAAATATCCTCTTTTGATACCAGGCAAATATGGTTTCCCCAAGAGATATACCATATATATTTCCAACGTCAACTATCCTCTCCAGTGATTTTGTAAAATGAATTCCCGTTACGACAATAAATAAAGAAACAGCTTGAAACATCCAAAACATAAGATATAACTCGCGAGTTAGTAAAACTCGCTCATCTGAAGTAACTGCATCATTTATCGTATGATTCATAATTACAAAAATAATTGCAACTGCCTTTATGATGTTCGATGCCACTAATCTATTATAAGGCAACTCAGCCTTACTAGAAAAAAATCCATAATCCATAAGAAACTATTTCTCCATACTAAAAATGATATTTCATTATTGCTTCAGCAATAACAAAATCAAACTTGCTATCTATATCAATTGATCGCTCTTTGGGCATTATATAGGCAAAAGAATTATAATATATATTATTATTATTTAAAAGGTGTTCTACCTGTACAATATAAATTGCCCCGTTTATCCTATAATAGGTATCTATTTGTTGTCTGGCATTCTTATCTGTACATATAAAATTATCCATTGATAAAGATTTACTTAATGTATTCTCCCACAAAGGCGGATGATCTGTTTCGCAAACACCAATAACAGTTGTAGCCTTCTTTTTTGCAAATAACTGATATGCATCAGAAATATCCTTACTCAATCTTAATGGAGATGTCGGTTGCAAAAGACACACTGTCTCAAACGTTATCCCTAAATCTCTATATTTAGAAATAACTTCTCTTACAACATCCCATGATGAAGCATTATCAGTCGAATTTTCCGCACTTCTTAAAAAGGGTACCTCAGCACCACATTCTTTCGCTATTTGTGCATATCTCTCTGAATCTGTAGATACCATAACATGGGTAAACATATCTGACTCTTTTGCTGAATTCACTGTATACCACATTAAAGGCTTACCATCGAGCAATTTTATGTTTTTATCTCTCAATCCCTTTGATCCACTCCTTGCCGTAATTACAGCCAAATTACTTTTTCCCAAATTTTTCCTCCCTTCCAGAATACTCTACTGCATATTCCATACTATATCATAAAAATGTTTGATCATTTTATCCTCTCTATTAAGAAATCTTTTTATCTCCTCTACTATCAATGTTGAAGTTTCCCCTTCTCCATACGGATTTTTTACTTTTTGCGCTATTCTTTTAAACTCCATTGTTCTCGCTTTTCTAATTGAATCTAAAATTTCCCTTTTTTTAGGTTCGCAATTTAATATACTCTCAGCCTGTAAACGCCCTTTTTGCCTATTCCCTATGTTAATTGTAGGAACCTTTAAAGATGGTGCTTCTACTATTCCGCTAGAAGAATTACCAATTACGAACTCACATTCTTTCATTAAGCTAAGATACCTTCTGATACCTAATGACGCAAAGCCCACACAGTTTGATGACTTCGTTACATAATGATCAATACAATCATTAATGACCTTACCCTCTACATCTGCATTGGCTTTAGTAATAATAAATTGCATATCATTAATTTCCATTAATGCAAGCAAAAGTTCCTTAAGTTGCGTCTCTGCAGTTTGCTTTTCAAGTGTAACAGGATGAAATGTTACGCATGCAAAGGGCTTATCAAGTGCTATTCCTAAATCCTCTTCTAACTCTGTAATAGACATATATTCCATTTTCTTAATATTTTCCACCCCAACATCGCCATAATTAAATACCCTGTCCGGCTCTTCACCCATTTGTATTATCCTTTGCCTATAAATCTCGCATCCTGGAAAATGTAAATGGCTCATCTTTGTTACTGCATGGCGTATAGCATCATCAATTGCCCCCTCTGTAAGTTCTCCACCCGATATATGAGAAATTGGAATACCACATACTAAAGCACATTGACATATTGGCAATAATTCATATCTATCTCCTAAAACAATAAGCATTGATGGTTTCACCCTCCAAAACATTTCCCCAAATTTTATTGTGGCTTTTCCCATCGCTTCTGTAATACCAACTTCATCATTTTTCTCATTTAATATATCAATTGTCTCAGAAATTGGAATTCCATCTTCTTGAATTTCTCTAATTGTATAGCCATACTTTTTACTTAAATGAGTTCCTGTAACTACCAAATACAATTCCAAGTCAATATCCATTACTATTTTCTGTATCACATTCCTGAGTATACCATACTCTGCTCTAGTCGCTGTTACTACACATATTCTCTTTTTATCCATCACTTTTTCTTTTATTTAGGAATAAATACAACATTTTTTTACAATATCATATATATATTGCATATGACTTTCATTATAGCGTTGATCTATTGGAAATGAAATAATCTTTTTACTTATATCAAGTGCTATTTCATTCTTTCTTAAATGCACATTCGTAATCGGCCAATGAACTGCACAATATATTTTATTTTCAATCAACTTATTCCTAAATATATCCCTTTCTTTAATATAAAATGGTAACGTAAACGGTATCATATTTTCTTCAAAACATATTGGTGCAATACCTAAATTGCTCAATTTTTCTTTTAAAAATAAATAATTTTCTTTCCTCTTACACATTATTTCACCAATAGAAAAACATTTTAACAATTTTTTAGAGAATTCAGATATGAAATAAATCCCGTTCTGTTTATCAAAATTTTTTTCTACACTATAAAACATCTCTCTATATAATTCATTGCAGTCTACATGGTATTTAAGATACATATGTTTCAAAAGCATAGCATCTAAACTTGGAAATACCCCCCCCCGATTACAAATATTTTCTTTTAACATAGATATATCTTCTTTTGTATATAAAATTCCCCCATCTGCAATCGGAAACCATTTTCGTATACTACATATGCAATAATCACCAATAGTACATGCTCTTGTAAGTATGCTATGCGTTGTATCTTCAATAATGACAAATCCTAATTCTTTACGCCTTTCCACTAAAATGTCACTTAACTCTTTTTTTACTTTTCCAAAATAATTCATAATATATAACACTTTTACAGTCTCATCCAGTTTATTCATTAAATCATTCACATCAATATCCAAATCACCTGTAATCTGATAAAAGTCTATTTCAAATCCATCATATGAATGTATAACACTTTCACATATATATGATGGTAATAAGATTTTTCCACATGGTATTAATCTATTTAATAATTTTAATGCACTACGACCGCTATCTGTATATATTGTATTAAAATTTGCTAAGTATCTATATATATTGTCCTCGGTATAATATAGCTGTGAAATATCTAAGTCGTAATTACTCCCTACTTCCATATTTAATTCTCCCTATTTTATTTAGCGTATTGTAAAAAAAGACTTGCTTTTTCGCCATGTTCTTCCTCCCAATACTGAATTAATTTATTATAAACTTCCTTATTATGCACACGCTTACCAATAAAAAAATCCGCCGTATCCTTTGAAAATTTACTTTTAAAACGAAATAAATTATCTTCCTTTGAATCCGTTAATCCTCCGCCAAAATGAAATATTTTACAGCCTTGCGTCTTCGCATATTTTATCGCCTCCCATAATAAAATATTATTAGGTGCCCATTTTAAAGCTTCCTTCTTACTCCCTGCCAAATGATAATGAAAATAAACTCCATACTTCATAAAAATTGCTGCTGCTATGGTTTCATTTTCTTTTCTGACACGAAATAAAATTATATTCTTATTTTTTTTGAGCTTCATAAAATACTCAAAATCAAATAAATAAAAAGAATCCGCCTGAACTTTTTTCATTGTTTGTATATATATATCATAAAACTCTTCATAATCATCACTTATTTGTACTACTAAACCATTTTTTTTACATTTTCGAATAGTATTTCTATTTTGGGTTGATACTTGATGCATCCATATATCGTCAATTTCTGATGTTAAATCTAACCATACTGTATAACGATTATGAAGTATCTCTATATTATGCTTAAAAATTGATTCATTTCTCAATAATGGATGAAAACGAATAAACTCTGCAATTATATTTTCCTCTTTGCAATATCGCAAAAAAGCACTTTCAAATTGAATAATAAAATTTTCATTAGTTGTATTAACCAATGCACCACCATACCCATATGCTGTCTCAATATCATAATAATTATATTTCAATATAGGAGAATTTATTTTCCGCTTCAAAAACGGATAAAGTGCTATATTTTGCTTTTCATCTTCATATACAAACAAAACCGCTTCCTTACCCTCTTCTTCTTGTTCCATTAAATAATACTCTCTTGTATAATATATATCTTGCTTATCACTAGATAGCCTTATTAAATATTCATTCCATTGAATATCGTTTCCTGCAATTTTCGCTGTCATATACTCAAACCTCTATACATCCATCCACGTAATTATTTCTTCCTTCTTTATGTCTCTTTTTAACTTTCTTCCAACTAAAATGTCTGTATATTCCGGCGCAATACCATTCCCTGGCCTTTTATAACAAAACATTTCTTGTTTTAAAATTGTCCCATTTTTTAAGTTTTCTGCCGCTAAGATACTCCTTCGAGCTTGCTGCATGATGGACCTTTCACGAAACGTGGGCTTTTTCCTTCCATCGCCTAACAAGCTTTCCGTGTTTCTTATATGACGAACATATTCCTTAAATTCATATGGCGGCATAGAAGCTTTATGATCAGGTCCTGGCATATCTCTGTTCAATGTAATATGTTTTTCTATATAGCATGCCCCCATTGTTGTTGCCGCAATGGCGGCTTCATATCCTATTGTATGATCTGAGTATCCCACTGGAACATGAAATGCATTTTTAAGAGTTAGCATTGCATTAAGATTCACATCCTCCAACTTTGTAGGATAATCTGTAGTACAATGCATAAGAGTAATATCTTTATTTCCTTGATTTTCGATTATATCGATAGCTTTTTCAACCTCACCTAAAGTACTCATCCCTGTGGAAAGTATAATAGGCTTCATTGACTTTGCTATCTCTTCAAGAAAATAAATATTAGTTACTTCAGTAGAGCCTACTTTAATTATAGGAACATCTAACTTTAAAAGATATGCAAGGCTTTCTCCCCCATCTGGTGTAGAGATAAAATCAATTTTCTTTTCCCTGCAATATCTATTTAATATATCAAAATCAGAAAACGGGAGTTCAAGTCTTTTAATCATTTCTAACTGTGATTCTTTTCTAGTGTCATTTTTCTTTTGATACTCAGCTTTTTCTGCACTATTACTTGTACTTTCTTCTGCCCTAAATGTCTGAAATTTAATTGCATCAGCTCCACTTTCTTTCGCCATATCTACTAATTTTTTTGCATTTTCCAAACTTCCATTATGGTTAACTCCAGCTTCCGCTATTATATATACACCCATTATGTTATTTTAACCTCTTTCGACTCACTTATCTGCTTTCGCTATAAACATCTGAACCATTATTCCATTATCTGTATAAACATTTTCATCAATTAATATATTTTTAAAACCGACCTCTTCAAGTAAATTAAATAAATTCTCCTTGGTAAAAAAATGTGCCACAGCCCGTCCAGACAGTACACCCTTTTCTATATTACAATATGTGTCTGGTTCCAAAACACTTCCCGTTCCATATCCTTCTGTTTTGACTCCAAAACATGTAGAAAATATTTTTCCTTCTTTTTTCAATACAGAATAGACATTTTCATACATCCTTCTTATTCCCTCAATTTTATTGGCATAAATACACACATTATCAATTACACAGTCAAAAAAACCTTTTTGATATTGGATTTCTGCGCCATCCATAATATCAAAATGCACATTGTGATATCCCTCTGATTCCAAAAAATCCTTCGCCTTTTGTACTGCACTTTGTGAACCATCAAAGGCATAAACATCAAATCCCTCTCTGGCCAAATACCATGTATTTGCTCCTCCGCCACACCCAAAATCCAGAATTTTAATCTGTTTTCTGTTTTTATTGTAATAGTTGCGTGCAACAAACCGAATTACATTAACTGAAGGGTATTTTCCCCAATCCATTGTTCTGTGTATATTCTCCCATTCTTCTACGAAAGATTTCATTTTCTATATTACTCCTTTCATTCTATATCTTATAATTCAAGCCTCAAATCCTCTTTTCTATCGCTATACTCCTCTACCACATCGTTTTTCTGCTGTCGCAATAAACATTTGGACTAATACTCCATTATCCGTATAAATCATTTCATCAATTGAAATATCCATAAAACCTACTTCCTTAAGCAAACTGTACAAGTCATCTTTCGCAAAAAAATGTTCTACCCCTCTTCCAGCTAATACCCCCTCTCGTATATCACAATATGTATTCCTTTCTAATTCTTTGCCTGTTCCATATCCTTCTGTTTTGACTCCAAAACATGACGAAAATATCTTTCCATTCTCTTTCAATATAGAATATATATTACTATACATTCTCTTTATGCCTTCATACTTGTTAGCACAAATACATACATTATCTATCACACAATCAAAAAAAGATTTTTCATAAAAAATTTCCGCACCATCCAAAATGTCAAAATGTACATTATAAAATCCTTCTGATTCTAGATAGTCCTTAGCTTTCTGTACTGCACATTTCGAACCATCAAAAGCGTATACATCAAATCCTTCTCTGGCCAAATACCATGTGTTTGCCCCCCCCCACATCCAAAATCTAGAATTTTGATTCTCCCTCTATCCTCATTGTAATAGTTACGAGCAATAAAACGGATGACATTTTCTGAAGGATATTTTCCCCATTCCATATTATTATGAATTTCTTCCCATTCTTTAATAAAAGTTTTCATAATCCCTTTAGGCAAATTAAACTTTTGCCGTTCCTCCTTTTTATCTTTTTTATTAAATTTCAATCCTAGAAATTTTCACTTTCAATTAGTATGCAAATAATACTCACTTTGAGGTGGAAAATCATTTGTATCTAATCTAGGTATTTCATACACACCATGTTTCTGTATTTGACAAATTGCCACATTTGTTGTCAAACCTGAAGTAGCTCCTAACTGTTTTGCTGTTTGAATTACCCTATCATTATATGCTCCATAAGGATAACAACAACACCAATTCTGAGGATCTATAACTCCTTCAAATACATCCAGAGCACTTTCAAGATCTTCTATCAATTTTGTTTCTGCTAAATTATCCATCCAATAATGATCATACCCATGTATCCCAAATTCCATCCCATGATAACTCATCTCCTTTATTTGTTCCATATTCATATATAAACCATCTACAAAATCACTTTCATCAACAGATACATATTCCTTAAACAATTCATCTGTTATAATATTCCGTAACCTTTCGGGAAGCTCTACTTGTAAAATACGTTTAATAAAAATAACATCTTTACAATCAAAACGACTCTCTATCGCTAATTTATTATATAATTCCTGATTAGAAGGATATCTAAATTCAGTTCCTCGATAGTAATCCAGCATCCTAAATAATTTATTTCTCAATTCAATTTCATTTGTATTTGCCAACACATAATGAATCTTATTAACATCTAAAACTTTTTTTTCTCTAATAATTTTTCCGGGCATCGAAAATACTCCTGTAATGCCATTTTGCTGCAAAATAGGAAATACATTAGCATAATGATCAATATATCCATCATCAAATGTCAATAATACACTGTTTTCTGAATCACACTTTTCTTCTATTAATTGTTTCAATGAAACAAATTTAAAATCATTTTGTTTCAAAAATTCAATCTGCTGCTTAAAATATTCTAATTCCAACCCTTTTATATTCGGATATATACTCCTCTTAATCTCCCTGACATAATGATACATAATTACATACATTAATATCCTCTCCTGTTCCAATTAAGTCTGCACTTATTAACTTACCCTCTTGTCAAGTCAATTACTTGCTTTTAACGATAACTCCATCTTTTCCAATTCTTCCATTTGCCCCATATCCAACCATGAATTTTCGCTGATAGGATATATGCCTACTTTCATTCCTTGCATTTTACATTTCTCTATAACATCAGGAAAGCCAATACAAATATTCTCCTCTATTTTATCTATTACTTCCGGCTCTACAACATAACATCCCGTATTAGTCAAAAATGACAAAGAAGGTTTTTCCTTCATTTTAGCTATTTCACCATTTCCATCAATCTCAATAATCCCATATGGTATAGTGAAATTCTTTGCTGAACAAACCATAGTAATCATATTTCCCTGTTGCTTATGATAATTATAAATCTTAGTTATATTATCCTTTATTAAAATATCGCAATTAGAAAGTATAAATGTTGAACAAATTTCCCCTTTTAGCAATTGTAATCCTCCCCCTGTTCCCAATGGTATTTCTTCATCTATATAATCTATATTATATTCTAAATTACAATCACTAAAATAAGCCTTAATCATATCTTTTTTGTAATTTACAATCAATTGAAAATCTATACATCCATATTTATTAAATTCTCTCATTATATGTTCAAGAATTGGTTTGTCTCCAACTGGTATCAAAGGTTTAGGTAAAATCTTTGTATATGGATATAACCTTGTCCCTAACCCACCTGCCATAATGACAACAGGTACCCTTTTCAATTCATCTGTCTTTAAAGCATTTAAATCCTCCTTTTTAAATACAATTTGGATAATCTCATGCATATCATTTAAAATAGGAACTGCATCTATTCCTTGCCTATTCAGATATGATATAGCATTCTCTGCTTCGTTCTCCATCAAATACTTAGGCTGATAATTCGCAGACTTCCTTATCGGAGCTTCTAAACTTCCATTCGCTAAAATCCATCTACGAACATCTCCATCTGTTAATACAGCCACCAATTTCTTATCTCTTACTACAAACAAAACCTTTTTAGCTGTCACATCCAGCTTCTGTAATGCTTGCAACACTGTTATATCCTCACTTATCAAAATATCCTCTAACATCATACACTTCCTCAGATTTATGCAATCGGCTTTTTCAAAATCAAATCAATTACCCGCTGTACATCTTCATTTGATAAATTTGTGCTGCATGGAATATTTACAATATACTTCCAAAAATAATATGCTTTATCAATTTTATATGTTCTCTCATTTCTATAAGGCACCTGTTCGCTAATTAACCCCCATACAGGCCTGGATTGAACTTGGTTTTCAAATAAATATCGAATTAACTCATCACGACTCTTAGAATAATCTTTGCATAGAAGTGCATAAAACCATCTATTGCTTCTGATATCCTCTCTAACATCTAATAATTCCAAACCATAAACATCATTGAAAGCCTCCTTATATAACCTATAATTCTTTTCCTTTACTTGTATAAAATATTCCAACTGTTCTAATTGCGCCAAACCTAATGCGGCTTGTAAGTTGGTCATACGATAATTATATCCTACTTCATTATGAATAAAATATAACTCATCATTCTTAGCTTGAGTTGTGAGATATTTGGCCCTTTTCAAATATTCTGCATTATTCGACACAATCATCCCACCACCACCTGTCGTTATAATCTTATTTCCATTAAAAGAATATACCCCAATGTCTCCTACGGTTCCTGCATACTTTCCTGCCAATTCTCCATCTAAATAGTATGTTCCAATCGCTTCTGTAGCATCTTCAATTACTTTCAAATTATATTTTTCCGCAATCCGCATTAAGGATACCATATTAGACATATTTCCAAACACATGCACTACCAACAATACTTTTATATGTCTTCCTGTCTGTCTCTCAACCAATTTACCACCAATAAAATTGCATTCTTCTCTGCAGTATTCCTCTACTTTTATTGGATCAATACATAGCGAATTATCGCAGTCCATAAATATTGGTTTTGCTCCTATATACTTTACTGGATTTACTGCCGCTATAAACGTAAGAGTTGGTACAAGAACCGCATCTTCCTTAGTTACACCCATCAGGAGTAATGAAATATGCAATCCTGCCGTTCCACTCTGACAGGAAACAGCTCCTAATACATGCACATACTCAGCAATCTTACGTTCAAATTCCTTTACATATTCCCCATTTGTAGAAACCCATTCTGTCCTAATAGCTTCAGTAACATACTCCAATTCATTTCCTCTTAGATTAGGAACTGACAACGGTATAAATTTATTACTCATTATTTCTACCTCAAATATATCTATATATTATAAATATCACTTTTATACTTATCCATATTACATTTAAAAAATGCAATTGTTTCCGCTAAACCCTCTTCAAAGGAATAACAAGGCTTCCATGACGTAAGTTCTAAAATTTTTTTATTACATCCCAATAACCGATTCACTTCGCTTTTTTTCGGGCGTAATCTTTGCTCATCACATATAATTCTGGCATTAGGATTAATTTGCCTAATCAATTCTTCTGCTAATTTTCCAATTGAAATCTCCTTCTGTGTTGCTATATTAATTTCCTCCCCAATCGTTTTATCAGACTCATAAATGGCTATAAACCCATTTGCGGTATCTTTTACATAATTAAAATCCCTCGTAGGCTGTAATGAACCTAATTCTATTTCAGTCCTTCCAGATAATAATTGAGTAATTATTGTCGGAATTACAGCACGCGCTGACTGTCGCGGCCCGTAAGTATTAAATGGCCTCACAATAGTTACCGGAAGTTCAAATGAACGATAAAAAGATTCTGTAAGACGATCGGCTCCTATTTTAGTAGCAGAATACGGTGACTGTCCCTGATAAGGATGCTTTTCGTCTATTGGCACATATTGTGCCGTCCCATAGACCTCAGATGTAGATGTCACCAACGTTCTAACATTCTTTTTTCTCGCAGCCTGAAGAATATTGAGCGTTCCTTTAATATTAGTATCAACATAAGTATCTGGCGAATGATAGCTAAAGGGTATCGCAATCAATGCTGCTAAATGAAATACAGCATCACACCCCTCCATTGCTTCCTCAACACCATTAGGATCTCTGATATCTCCTTGAAAAATATCGACATGTTCCATAATGCAATTCGGAAGTGTATCAAGCCACCCCCAAGTATTAAAGGAATTATAATATACAAATGCCTTAACATTATACCCCTTTTTCACCAATTCCTCTGTCAAATGGCTACCTATAAAGCCGTCTGCACCTGTTACTAAAACTTTCTTCATAACATCACTTTATATGATATTCAATCATATCTCCCTTTCTTCCAATCCATCTTTAGCTAACCCTATCTGATTTTGCTTCTCATATCGTTGTCGAACAATAATATATGCATAATCAAATGCTTCGAAATCCAGCCCTTCCTTACTCTGTTCATAAATATATAATGCCGCATAAAATATCATATCTCTTATATCCTCTTCAGATATTTCATCATAACGACCCGCAAGACTTTCTACCGTGACGCCATTGCATAGCGGAAATTCATTTTTCAAATGCATCTTCCACAGTTCCTCTTTCGCATACTTGTTATATTCATCGAAATATACACTAAAAATAATCTTATTTTTAAATAAATCATTATAATTGCTACTATCTAAAGAATTTGATATGAAAATAATAATCCCTTCAAATTTTTCGAGTTCAGATAAAAATGTTTTTAAAATAACATTTATATCATAATATAGTGGTTGTTCCTCCATTGTTGACTGCCTTTCCAGAAAGATATCAGCTTCGCTTACTATTAAAACGGCACTATCTCTCATAGCACATTCAAATACTTTTTGAATGACAACTTTGGAAGATTCCATATGCTTCATTCCCAAATCAGAACCCTTGATGTAACATACTCTTTTTCCTAAATATTGGGCAACCGATTCTGCTGCCATTCTTTTACCAGAACCCTCCTTGCCATAAAAATTTAGTATAATTGCTTTCTCATTTTCAAAATATCCTGCCATCCCCCACTTTTCAAATATTTCTTTTTTGTGCATAACTATAGATATAGCAGTTTCCACTTTCTTCATAACACTTGAACTTAATGATATTTGTTCCAAAACGTATTTAGGCTCATAGCTTTCTACATTCTGTATATTTTCTTTGCACAAACCATTCAAAAGAACCTTTAACTCTACATAAGAATTAGGTACTAATATTCGTTCTGGGTGCTTCACATTATTTCTCAAATCACTTATATATAAATCTCCACAATTATCCCAACCATAATGATATCGACTACTTAAGCGATGTATAAAAATAAATATTGGTTCTATTTTAAACATTTGTGTCAAATAAATTGCTACAGAAGAATTTCGAACAATAAAAATATTAGGCTTTTCATCTTCGAAAATATGACTAAATAACACTTCAAATAAATACACATTTCTATCAATAAATACCTTTTGATTCAAATCGCTTCCAAACGTCTTCCTTAACGCAGTATGATTTGTATGCGTTTTTAATAATAGCAATTCCAATGGAACCTCTTCCATTATCGCTCTCAAAATATCATTCGTATAATCTACAGGATCATATGCACGATTAGCCGGGCCATCTAAATAAAAAACTTTTCTAGTCTTGTATTCATATATTAAGTCACTAAATTTTTTTTGATATTCATAGAACAATTCTTGAACTAAAGACAACATTATAGGATTTTTTTCATCAATTGCAGGTAATGAAAAAATTTCATTTCCAATCTCTTGCTCCAATAAAGCTGGAGCAGTTAAATAATCTGCTATAATGTTTTTTTGAGCATATTTAAATAATCTCCCTCCTCTTAAATATGCTTTTATTATTTCCTTTTTTGTTGCACCTGGTGTATAATATAACTTTTTATGTAGTTTCCCACAATAATAACTTTTTAACCCCTCCTCGCTTACTCCAATCTTTATATTCGGGTTATTTCGTTTTAAATATTTTAATATTATTAAGGCATCATTCCAAAAACCAGCAACAACAAATTCATCATATCTTTGCTCTGATAACAAACGATCTAAATTTTCAAAATAAAATTTCTTCTCATACCTTCTATTTTTTATTTGATTCCATATATGCTTTCCCCCTTGAATCCTCGGTCTCTCTAAATACCATACATTTCTAAATACTCCCTTCTTTTTAATTGTCTCTACTAAATGATAGTCTATTGGCGTTGTACTCCAAACTAATAAATCACCTTCTTCTTTGCTTATATTTGCCTGTATATTTGTTTGAGTCAGTAATATAATATTACTAAATGCAAAATATAATTTCATCTTTCCCTTATTCCTTTCTTACAACCCCATAACTCACCTCACAATTGACTATATAAAACTTTCCCCGCCTCGCTTTTGGGTATCTCACCTAAAACTTTAACCTCCACTGATTCAGCGTATAATTCTGTTTCACCCAAAATAAAATCCTTAACCAATTTCTCATACTCTCTATTTACAATATAAATACGTAATTTACTATCATCTCCTGCACACGCGCATTCAATTGCATATTTAGCTTTTATAAGTTGCTCACATTCGTCCAAGCTCACTCTATGCCCAAACAGCTTCAAAAATCTTTTTTTTCTACCAACAATATAAAACATTCCATCTGAATCCTGATATGCAATATCACCTGTACACAATTTTCCAAAATTCTCATCCCCTTTTAACAAGTCCTCCCCACATTTAGCATATCCTAAAGTAACATTTGGTCCTTCGTATACCATTTCTCCTCTGGTATTTTCCTTTTGAATAACTTTTCCATCGTCATCGATTAAATATAGCTTTCCATTTGGGATAGCCTTTCCTATACTTCCACATTTTGAGATGGCATATTTATCTGGCAAATATGCCATCCTTGCGCTTCCTTCCGTCTGTCCATATGTTGCTATATATTTTCCGCCATTTTCATGAATATATTCAGCAAACTTTATTTGAACTTCCTTCGGTAGTCTACCGCCCCCCTGGGTCAATAATTTCAATGATGGATATTTTTTATTAAAAATGCGCAATCGATACATCATTTCAAAACTGTATGGAACACCTGTTATGCTGGTTGCCTTTTGTTCAGAAATAAAATTCCAAAAAGAGGGACTCAATATGCTATCATCCGTCAATAATAATGTTGCTCCGACATACATATGACTATTAATTGCTGATAATCCCATTGTATAATGAATAGGTAAGCTTATCAATGGCCTATCATGCTCTGTCAATTCAAAGAACAAAGAAATATTCCTGGCCTGCGCTTCTAAATTTTCGTAACTATGCCGCACTAATTTAGGGCTTCCCGTAGAACCAGATGTAGTTAGCAATAAAGATAACTCATCAAATAATACATACTGTTTCATTTTTGTATCCAACAAACAGAACCCCTTTTCCCTATATACCTCTTCATACCCTATAAATCTCATATCATCCGGTGACCATATGTAATTGGGATGGTATATTTCAATAAGATTTTGTAACGCTTCCTCTTTTATTCCATTTCCTACCATCAACGGCACTATTTTATTTATCATACATGACAAATAGCCTGTCAATGCCCCAATAGTATTATTTGCAATTATCAATACTAAACAACGTTTATTTATCTTTTTATACCAGTCATCTGCTAAATCTATTATTTCTCCATATGATACTTTCTCCCCCGATGTGTCTACCGCAGCAATTTTATCTCTTTCTCTTTTATCTAATTCTATAAACATATCTCACCTCAAACTAATTTATATTTCTCACATACAAACCGCACCATCTATCCCTAAAACTTGCCCTGAAATATATTCAGACATATCTGATGCTAAAAATATTACACTGTTTGCAACATCTTTGGGCTTACCTATTCTTCCAAGTGCAATATTATCTATTCGCCTCTGTAAATAATCTTCGCTCGTTTCTGTTATCATATCTGTATCATTAAGCCCTGGTGCAACAGCGTTAACTCTAATTTTATACTTACCAAGTTCCTTCGCTGCTGACTTGGTAAATGAAATAACTGCCCCTTTCGTTGCTGAGTATACACTTTGTCCACTGGATCCGTATCGTGCAACTACTGATGCAACATTAATTATACTCCCTTTCTTATTTCTCATCATAAATTTGGCCACAATCTGTGTCAATTCTATAACTGATATTGTATTAACAGCAAACATTTCTGAAATATGTTCTCTTTTTAACATTCCTATATTTTCATTATATTCAATTCCTGCATTATTAACTAATACATCAATTTTTTGGTTTTCCTTCCAAACTTTATATACTTCCAACTTCATTTTTTCAAAGTCTGTCACATCAAAATATATAGGATATATAGTACCACTATATTTCTGATTCAATTCATTTGCCCAGTCATTAAGGCAGTTTTCCTTTCTGGCATTCGCATAAACAATTGCCCCATTCACAGCCAGTTCCTCTGCAATGCATTTACCGATCCCCCGAGAAGTGCCTGTAACCAGTGCCACTTTCCCTTCTAATTCTTTCATTGTCTTCTCCTATTTCTCTATGCTATAATGAATTTTATATCATTATCTTTTCTCTCATTGAATCTCTATCGAATATTTCTTTAGCAATTCTTTTCCTTTCGTGTATGAAACAAATTCTGTTATATCATCAATTTCGAACATTATATCAAAACAATCCTCCAAACGGTTAATTAAGGACATTTGTGTTATAGAATCCCACTTTTCAACTGTATTTGCAGTAAATTCATCATTCAATACAGAATTATCAACATTAAAAATTTCACAAAAGATTTCATTATATTTACTTAAACTATTCATAATTATTCACCTATCCTTTATTATTGCATCTTCCCTCTTTAATTATTATTTAGCAGATTACTCAGATATAACATTCGGCCGATCTTGATCACCATCAGCTTTAAATAGCATAACCTTCCCCTTCGAAGTTGTATAAAAATCCAAATCAACATTTTCTTGTAAGAAAGGTTCAAAATAATTAGGTATTATATTCTTATCTTCTTCATTACGTTCACAAAATCCCGCATCCACTAATATATCCTTATCAATTCCATATTGGTAAAAATCAATATATTCATACCCCTCCTTCTGCAATAAATTCTCTAACGCCCTTCCTGTATGTCTTATATAACTTTCGTCTCCAAAATAGTCAACAATTCTAAGAATTTTACTGCCATTACACTCTATTTCTCTTGAAATAAAAATCCCTAAAATATTTTCTTTGTCATAAATTGAATATTTCAAATAATTATAAACTGGGTTCTCGAAATACCTATGCTTAATAAAATTATAACTCTTAACCGGCATCTTACCACTATTTTTCTCACCCTCACAAACTATCTGTAATCCCTCATCACCTGTCATTGGTCGCAATTCAAATTGTTCAACACTTAAATTATATTTGTTCCTATCTAAACTTTCCACTTTTGCAATACTATAATCACCTCTATCAGATAAAATATAGTATTGTTTCAATTTACCAACCATTGCCCCCCATCTTTTATGCATCTCTATAGTCGTCTGATTCAAGCCTACTCCAGAAAAAGTTCTTGCATTTAAATTTCTCATAGCATATAGTTGAATTTTCATCCCTAACATGGGATAATTATTCGTTCTTACTTTCCATATAACTCCAAACATATCTCTTTTTTCTTCTTCAGAATACAAAATATAGCCTAATATTCCTTCAATTTCTTTGCTTATTGGTTCCTCCGCAAGTACAAAACTAACCTCGCCATTATAATAATGCTGATATTCAAAGTATTTCCTTGATCTAGCTAAAATATGTCCTTTCTTCCAATAATTATCAATAAACGCCATTATTACAGGAATATCTTCATATTCAGCTTTTCTTATTACACATTCATTATTCATCTATACCACCTCTCTATTAAATTACATTATCCTTTCACAAATTACTTTCATCGCAGCCTGAAACTCTCTCAAATTGTTAGGTATTATAAGTTTCTCCGGGTTACTAAATACTCCCTTTAGCTTCTCAGAAAAAAAATCAAACCTTCCAATTAACCGCTTTTCACAATATGGTTTCATCCGATATGTAAATATAGTATTAGGTTCCTTATCTAACATACATTTTAAGTAAAGCAATACAGATGAATGATTCACAATCAGTACTTTATTATCAATGTTACAATGAAATAATATGTTTTCAATCGGGATGCTTCTGCTGTCTACTATGACCCCTTCATCGTTCATTCTAATGCCCTCTTCCCGTTGGCTCCATAAAGGATGTAGCTTTACAACCAATGAACGATTTAATACATCTGGCATAGCTTGAATTAAATGATTTAATAAAATAAAAGGATCTGTCTTTGCATTTGGTGCATCAGATATAAATATAACTTTGCATTTTGTATATATAGAATAATCAACTTTACCCAACCACTTCTCAAATATTCTAAATATTATGCCATTACTTTCTTTAATAATCGGAAGTTTCTTCGCTGCTTTATTTTGATACCTTCCCGCCAACTCTGGTCTGTATAAATACAGACAATGTACTCTTTTCCGTGCCTCTACACCTAACCCCCCACAATAATAAACTTCTCTGACAAAAGCTTTCAATGGTGAAGATGGTGCTGCACGATAAATCCAATTTTTAGGACCACTATAATTTGCCATTCCCTCTTCAACAATTTCAATATAAATATTTTGATTATATCTTCGTATATATTTATATATACCTAATGTTTCACTCCAAAAAGAAGCGACTAGAAACTTTTCATATTTCCTTTTTCCTATTTTTTCTTTTATCTGAGAATAAAAATATTTTTTTAGACGTATATGAAGAGTAATAAAATGATATCTATCCATTTTGCTAACTTCATTCTCTTTGTAGAAATCTGGTAGTTCAATTACATAAATATTAGAAAACACCTGCTCACCACAAACAATTTCTAATAAATCCTCTGATATCCTTCCACGCTTATATACTACCAAATCGGCGCTTTCTTCTCTCAAATAATTACATTTCGTATTAATGCAATTAATTAATTGAGTATCCGTCCAGATAAAAAACAAAACCATTTTCGCCCTTTCCACAAAACATTAATCCTAATTTTTATTTTGCCATGAACTCCACATATTGTTCCAAAATATCATTTGGCTCTCCCATTCCCTTAATCCTCCCGTCATGCAGCCATAATACTTCATCACACATCTCTCTCAATGTCTCAATACTATGTGAAACAATTATCACCGTCCGATTTCTGTCTCCAATTAGTTCTTTCATTTTAGATAAACTTTTTCTTCTAAACTTTTCATCACCTACACTAAGTACTTCATCTACTAACATAATATCTGTTTCTAACATTGCAGTGATAGAAAAAGCTAACTTGGAATGCATACCACTTGAATATGTTCTAACCGGTTTATCAATAAAACTTCCTATTTCCGCAAAATCTATAATACTTTCTATTTTATCAATTACCTCCTTCTCACTAAACCCCAAAAGCATTCCTGACAAAATAATGTTTTCCCGCCCCGATAAATTATCTTTAAATCCAATTCCCAATGCCATTAATGAAACGGAGTGTCCCTTTAGATCAATGCTTCCCGAATTAGGTGAAAAAATGCCTGCAATTGCTCGCAATAAAGTAGATTTTCCACTACCATTCTTTCCAATAATTCCTAAAATTCCTCCCTCTTTTACTGAAAAAGTAACATTCTTCACAGCTTCAAAAATCTCTTCCTCTTCCCGTTTTTTGAAAAGCGCCCGCCTAACAGTAATATTATTGAGCAATTTATAATTAATACATACATCCGTAACCTCTACTGCATTCTTTGCTTCTTCACTTTTCTCCATCAAATCACCTTCACATATGAATTTTCATTTCTGTAAACTGTCGCTATACCAAACAGCAAAATAATCAACGCAAAAATTGCCCATCCAAACAATGCTTGATACGATATTGATTTTCCATACAGCAAAACGTCACGCATTGCCGCTATCAAATATGCAATTGGATTAAATTTTTCTAATATTTCTCCATAGGGGGCAGGAATTCGTTTAGCTACAGCATAAAAAGTTCCTGTCATATATACCATCATACGTAAAACAATCTCTGTAATATATGACAAATCCCTCACAAAAACACCATAATGCATTAAAACCACACCTAATGCAAAAGTAATTAAGAATAAATCTATCATGATAGGAATTACCATTAATACATTTATTGTAATATGCACCCTATATACCCCCATCATAATAATGACTATTCCAAAAGATATTAACATTTTAAATCCATTAACTAACATCTTTGAAAAAAGCAATATATATTTAGGTATATATATTTTTGATATTATTGGTTTACTACTTCTGACTATGTTAACTCCTGTCATGACATTACGTTGAAAAAAAGACCAAATGGTTAAACCAATGTATATGAACGCAGTAAAATATTCTTCTTTTACCTGAAAAACAAAACCATATATAAATACATATATAAGCATTGTACAAAAAGGTTCAATTAACCACCACAGCCAATCTAAATATGAATTGGCAACCTCTGTCCGAAGATCCGCTTTAGCCAAACGTACCGAATATCTAAAATATTTTTTCATATCCCTTTTAAACGCAAGAATATCAACTTTCAAATGTTTAAAGATATACATATTCCTTTTAAATATAAAAATAAGAGACTGCAAAACAATAGCGAAAACACAACCCATACAAAAAAATTTCACTCTGTATGAAACTGTCATATCATCAAAAACCAATCTCTTTACCCCTCTTATATATGAAACCACATATGAAGAAAGATTAATTACAAAAAAGTAACCTAAAAATTGTAAAATACTACGCTTGACTGTTAAATGAAGTTTATTAATATATAACCACCACCCCAGCAATGGTGGTCCTAATAACATTACTAAGTTTAACAAAATCATACTTCCACCTACTATTTTTTTCTATCCTCGTCTTCATCCAATAGACCCAACTCCAACTTCTTTGTTCTAAATTGAATGTCTTCCAGTAATTTTCTATTAGCTGCAATCACATCCGCCTGAAATCCTAACATCAACGACTGTACCCCTATCACTATCAGCAACATAGTTAAAATTAAAGACTGAACATGCCCGCTCCCTCCAGTTCTGGCATATAGCCACAAAAATCGTCCTCCCAATATAAACCCTGCCAATAAAAAACAAACACTTATAGTAGAAAAAACCATTAGCGGACGATACATCAACAATGCCCTGAGAATCGTAAGTCCAGACTTTTTGACATATCCCCATGTACTATTCATGAGTCTTGATTCTCTTAACTCAGGATTAGTCCTTATCGGCACGGAAACTATTGCCATTTTATTTCGCCCTGCTTGAACCAAAGTTTCTAAGGTATAAGTATATTCATTATTTACATTTATACGCATAGCAGCACTTCGGCTATATGCCCGGAAACCACTAGGTGCATCAGGTATATCTGTTTTTGAAGCCATACGAACCACCCAACTACCAAAACGCTGCAACTTCTTTTTCATCCAGCTAAATTCTTCATTATTGTCAATCGGACGTTCTCCAACAACAATATCCGCTTTTTTCTCAAGAATGGGCTTTACCAGCCTGGCAATGTCCTCTCCACAATACTGGTTATCCGCATCTGTATTAACTATAATATCAGCTCCCTGTCGCAGTGCAAGATCAATGCCATGTAAAAAGCCTTTCGCTAAACCTAGGTTGCGCTTATGATGAACAATATAGTCAACCCCCCATTCAAGAGCTACACGTTCTGTTTCATCACGGCTTCCATCATTGATAATCAAATATTCTATCGTGTCAATCCCATCAATGTGTCTTGGCAAATCATTAAGTGTCACTTCCAAAGTGTCAGCCTCATTAAAGCAAGGGATTTGAATAATCAGTTTCACTGTTCCCTCCTATTGCTTATTTCAAATTTCATCGCATCAATCTGTACCTAAATCAAAGTACCTTATAAGTATATATTAAAAATAGACATTTTTCAATCTTCTTTTGCATAATCTCCGAAAATTGTTATGTTTCTGACATTAATACTTCCCCTTTCTAATTCCCTAGAACGTATCATAAAATTAAAAATAACCCAGACTCAATGTGAAATTATCGAAAATATGCAGAATAACATGCGTAAATATAATCATTGTCAAACACTCTTTAGTACATGAATTTTCCTTTTTGTTGTTCTCCCCTACCAGATACCGCCTCCACAATACCATTAACCGTTAACTCCATTTAATATAACCCTATCGGGCATCGTATCATTTCCTTCAAATTTATAATATCTAAACTCAATTTCATTTGTCCTTTCTTCCAGTTGAAAATACAACTTTATTTCTTCACTGACACCATCCCAAGTCGTTGAACAGATTATTTTAGTTCCACAATCACTAGCCACTTCAACTCTTCCTAAATCAACATCTTTATTTATATCGGAAGCCATTTGAAATGTCACCTCATAAGAACCAGGCTCCAATTGAATATACGGTCCATACATAACATAACCTGATTCATCGCCTCCAATTTCATTATACCCAAACTGATTTTTACTTATTTCCCCTTGTGAATCATTTATCCGAATTTCGTCCAGTGAGTACACTCCTTTTTTTCCAATCATGCATACAAAGTGATAATTTTTTATTATATTTTTTTCTAAAATATTATCATCGTTATCAACAATCAATATATCGGGCAAACTATTTAATTCTTTTAAATCATTTACACATTGAAGGGGCATATCTTGTAAATACAACTGTATGGAACCTCTAATATTATATTGTGTATTGCTTAACAAAGCTACATTTCTATAATTTCCCTTTATATAATTCAATACATCTTCTTTCTCGGCCAATGCTTGATTATTTTCAGTTTGATAAGGGTTTATTTGTCGTTTTATAACCATATTTCCAGTTTTAACCCAAAATATAGCAAAAATAAATATAATTACTACAAATATATACCTCTTCACTACACGGATATGTATTATAGAAAATACAATAATTTCTACAAATAATACTGTATAGCATAGCTCTTTAATTTGAAGCCCCTTTATAACATAAAACCAATATACAGCCGCTGCACAAACGCCTTGGTAATATGTATCCAATGCTATATTCCATGATGTAATTTTATATGCTACCAAACACGCCAAAGCTACAAACAATATACATGAAACAAAAAAAACTAAAGTACTTTTTCTCCATTTTATAAAGTCACACAAAAAAAGAAATCCAACAACAAGAAAAAAACCTATCATAATTTCAATATATCTGCCATATATTAGATAATCCACTCTTTGAACTGAATTTCTCACAAATATACTGGATACCATCAGTATCCCTCCAAAGGATAATACTGTAAAAACGTAAAAATAACTTATTACATCATTTTCCCTCCATTTTTTTATACATAATCCAATTGTAAATCCAATCCCAAGAGGTATAAGCCCAAAACTAGCTGACCATAAATAAAAAAACTGCCCCATCATTTCCTGTATAGCCGGAACAAATAAATTGGAGACGCTCATATCTCGAATAATCGATACATAATCATTACCCTCACCCATTGAACTGTAGTTAATAATTTTAAGAGTATATTTTAAAACCAATGAAATACAAACAGTACTAGTTGCTGCTATCATTACAAGAATCAAATATTTAATCGGTACTTTTTTTCTTACTGCCAATAATATTATAAGAAAAACACCTGCAACTAAAAAAGGAACTGTTCTTTGGTGTATCATGTATATATATACTAATTCTACACCAAAAACAATCACCCTGCCAATAGTTGTTTTCTTACAAACCAAATATCCCTGCAACAGAATCAACCAAACAAATAGTACTAAATAACATTCCGGCCATGTTACATTTGACTGAACTACATATGATGCATATAAAGCCACAGCCATACAGGCAATACTCACAAAACTTTTATTTTTTTGAGGCAACAAACGTATAAACAAATAATAACTTACCAAAAAAGAGGCAACCATAAATAAAGCATTAGCAATTATTGCAAACCGGTACATCATCAAAGATGATATCGGTAAACTCATTATTAACATTAAAATAAAACTATACCCATATGAATAATAGTTGCAATAGCTCATTGCACTCTCCCAGTCCCTCCCAATAAAAAAAGCTGCATTCCCCCAGTATGCCAGTTCATCCTCACTAAGAAAAAATGCATACAAATTATTAATATTACATATATGGACTATAAAAATAAGCATAACTTCAATCAACAACAAAATATATTGTTTTCTTTTTTGTATATTCTTCATTTAAATATCCACCCTTCTGTTATATCAGCCTTTCTTTTAGATGCTCTGAGTACCAACTCTCCAAAAATTATTCCATAATACTCTCACTCTATTCCTTTTCTTCCTGAAAGCTATCAGATTCCACATCCTTATCAAAATTTATTTTACGCCCAACAATTACCCGTGGTTTTCTATCTATTTTGGAATTAATATTTAAAATGTATTCTCCTAATATACCAATAAAAAATATCTGTATAGCTCCCAGAAAAAAAATCCCAATAATTACTGAAGCTGTTCCTGCAGGATATGTTTCCCAATTTATTAATTTATTTATAAATACCCACAATGCTACCAAAATAGATACTATAGCAACTCCCCCCCCTACAAATGTTGCCATTCTCATTAACAGCTTAGTGGATGATGTCAAGCCCTGCATAGCAAAATCATAGTTTTTTAAGAAATTGAAGTTTGACTTTCCACGCTTACTAATAGCATGGTTATATGGAACAATGCACAAATCCATTCCATATTCCGAAACAATCGCTTTAAAAAAAGGCTGAACTATATCAATTTCTTTAACAACATTTATAAACTCCCTATCATATAATCCAAATCCATTAAAAAACTCTATTTGACCCGCATCAGAAAGCATATTGATAATTCTATAATACATCCTTCGCATCAAACGCATCACTTTCCCCTCATCACTCTTTGTTTTCTGTCCAACTATTACTTTGTATCCAGACTCCCATCTTTCGACAAATTCCATAAGCACTTCTGGAGGATCCTGTAGGTCTCCAAAAAGCAAAAAAACTGCATCTCCATCCCCATATTGTAATGATTGAAAAACATTTCTGTGAAAACCAAAATTTCGCACATTAAAAACCGCCTTCACCTTTGTATCAACCCTGCATATTTCTTCTATCTTTTGCCTTGTGTTGTCTTTAGAATAGTCGTCTACAAAAATTATTTCATAATCATATTTTATTAAATCCTCATTAAAAATTGTTATCATCCTATCATACATTTCTCTTACACTTTGTTCTTCATTATAACACGGAATACAAACACTAATCTTTTTCATTATATCACCTTCTAAATTTAATACATAATTAATTTCTAAAAATAATTATTTCACCATCTTTTTCATCTAAATAAGCAGAATCTACAATCTGCTCATAAAACTTATCATATATTGCAATATTCACAATACCTTGCTGGGAATAATTTCTGTAATCTACCTGTATTTTACTTTGTGAAACCAAACCACCCAAATTAGATTCTAAATAAAATATTCGTCCGCCAATACTCTTTTCTAAACAACAACTATTTTCATCTTGCCTCAAATACACATTCTCATTATCTATCAGTAACACATATGTATTCATATCAATTATCTGTGAAAACTCATCATTCAAAAACTCCGTTATCCTATAATTATCTGTTGTATTTTGTCCTGAAAACAATATCAGATAGGAGTCATTCTCCTTTAATTGCATAATCTCTCTTAAACTTTGCATCCCCCTTATCTTAACAACCTCTGAATAATGTTCTAAATTATAAACACATTCATCATAAAAATCTGTGGTACTCCTATCTTTCCTCTTAAATGCTTCCCCAAAATTTTCTAATAAATAGTTTCCCAGATACCTGCTAACTTTAATAGCTCCATAATAATTAAGATGTTTACCTCCGTCACAAAAATCCTCTGATAACTCAAAATCAATTTTTTCTAAAATACTATTAAATTCTATATATTCGATTCCATATTTTTGGGCCAAATCGGTAACTGCATCTGACATCTCCACTGTCCATTCTCTATTAGGAGTTTTCAACAACACAAGTGTAATATTATTTTCAATACACCTCTGATATATCTCATTAAAATACTTAATATTATTATCTGTTATGTATTTCCCACCAGATGGCAATAAAGACTCATCACAAGGAACTATCTGATATGATGGCGTATATCCCAAAAAATTAGTTCTTTCTTCATTTTCCAATAAACTGAAATCAGCCTTTTGCAATTCCCCCACTCGGGAATGATATAACAAAGACGGAAAAATAAAACTATTCTTGGAATACGGCAACTCGCTAATAACTTTTAGTTTTGAAAATGAAAGTGGAAAATAATCCAGTCCCAAATGTGTATAACTCTCTGTCGCATGCTCATACATAGCCAGCCCTAATACGTCTAAAAATATTACTTTAGGTTTCTGTGTTTTCAATGCTTCATCTAAATAAAACTTTGATATATACAACGGTTGTCCCGGAGATACAAAATTATATCCTGTCGCCTGATAGTGCTTCCAAATATATGTTGGATCTATATCCATGAAAACATTACTTGATCCTATAACCAGATAGTCCAAAGAATTAGACGGCAAATCCATAAATCCTTTATAATTACCATTACTGTTCTCATTTTTACCATTCAAAATATTTGTATCAGGTTTTATCAATCTTCCGTATATTATAATGAGAAAGAAAAAAAATATTCCTCCCCCGCATATCCATACACCATTAACTATTCTTTTCATATATTATCCTCTAAAAATTTGCATAAATAAAATTAGATGAATTATAACTATCTCCATATATACCAAAAAGTATTATTAGAAAAACCAGTACCAAAAACATTAAATACCTAAAAAAAATATCTTGTTTTTGCACCCACAAAAAAACTGATATTTTTTTATAGTGTAAAACTTCAATTAAAAATGCAATTGCAAGACATAAAACCAATATATAATATTTCTCATATGTAATATTGGGTATACCAAAAACTTTTTGAATTTCATTAGTCAAATTAATTCCAATTGAAATATTCCACGGATAGTCAGCACCTCTACTAATTCCAAAAGTGTCACTTACGTTAAACCCAATAGCAATCCTTTTAATAATATTTATTGCATCATACAAAGACGGAGTTCTAAAAAAAATCCAAGCAAAATTTACAAGATTAAAAGTAATCAAAACCTTAAACAATTTATAACTAAAAGAGTTTTCTTTAATCCTAACCCCATGGCGTATCTTTTTTCTCACACTACATGTAAGATCACCAATAATCTGATAAAAGGCATGAAGAGTACCCCATACTATATAGTTTAGACCTATTCCATGCCATACTCCACTTATACAAAAAGTAATAAATAAATGAACGTATTTCCTAAACTTCCCTTTTCTGTTTCCACCACATGGTATGTAAATATATTCCTTTAGCCACTTGGATAAAGACCTGTGCCATCTTCTCCAAAATTCAGCGATACTCATCGCCAAATAAGGCTCCTTAAAATTTTGAGTAATTTTGATTGAAAACATTGTTGCCAATCCAAAAGCCATATTGGAGTATCCAGCAAAGTCAAAAAACAACTGAAACGAATACAAGATCGTTGTAGCGGCCAGTTCTATGCCTGCAAAATAACTATAGTCAGCATATACATAATCAACAATCTGGGCAAGCCTCTCAGCCAATACTATCTTTTGAAACATTCCCCAGCAAAAATACAAAAATCCATATATTACTTTTTCAAAATTTATTCTTTCAAACGTTCTTAACTGTGGCAGAATGGAACTTGCCTTTTCAATAGGTCCAGACATTACATAAAAAAAGAAGGACATATAAACTGCATATCTTACTATATTCCTCTCTGTGCATACCTTTCCCTTATATATATCGATTAGATAAGATACCGCTTGCAATGAAAAAAACGAAATACCTAATGGGATCAGCAGAGTTCTATTTATTGCAGGCGCCAAATACTTTGTCGCAATTAATGGTAAAATTGTTATAGCAATACACACAAACAACAGTATGCGATATCGATATTTCTCAATAATAAGCCCTAATCCATATATCAAAATAATATATACACACAAAAAATATACTATATATTTTCCACTAACCGCATAATAAAAAAGAATATTGCATATTAATAAAATTAATGGCTTAACTTTATGCGGAACAGTATAATATATTAACAATACACTTACAATAAAATAAATAAATTCAAGAGAAGAAAAACTCATATATTCTCACCATACTCTAAGATATAATACACACTTCAAGCTCTTTAAAAACGATTTGATTCGAATTAACATTAACCACAAATTCGATATCCTCAATACGATCAAATATTATAAATTTATACTCTACATAGTCTTCCTCTTTTATCATATCATAAAGCGCAATACTTTCTTTTCCACCATCAAATGCAATATAATAATCTATCCCCTCAGCATCCAAATTTTCTCCATAAATTTGGACTCTATAAGTTCCCCTTTGCAAATTACAATATGGCCCAAATATCATAGAATTTTCTATTACCTCACAACCATTAATCGTTTGTATATTTTCTCCTAAATATGACATATCCGTAAAACTGTATCTATACTTTATAGGAATAACATATGAAACAACCGTGAAAAAGAAAAAACTAAAAACAATTAAATTTCTCATATTCATTATAATACGATTATATGAATTTATAACAAATACCCTATTATGGTATTCATCATTATTTGGAAAATTAATCAATATAAAAGCCAATAACGATATTATGAAAAGAGATACCGCGCAAGGCATAAATTTCTCATAACCCATATTGCTTATAAAATCGTAAAAATTAAAGTTAGGCTTTCTCGCACCAAAAAAATTCCTAAAAACTCCCCTTTCTAATAATGCATAATCCAAATTGTCATGATGATAATACAAGTTCAATATGAATAGAGAACCTTCGCACAATGCAACAAGCAATAAATTTTCCTGAAAAACTTCTTTCTTTCCTGAATTAATAAACATAATCAATAACATATACGGGGCAATCATAATAATCCAATATGTCCCAAAATTCATAAATGAAAACATAATACTAAAAACCATTAAACCCATATATAGAATATAAACCTTATTTATCGGTTTTATAATATAGGCATAAATATATACTCCCATAAGTAAAAAAATAATAATAGAAGCTTCTTGAAAATTCCCTGGAAAACTCTTCTCGAGTAAGAGCGTCATTTTCTGTCCTGAAAATTCCTTCGAAAATAAATATGCAGTATCATTTCGAAATAATATTCGAGTTACTAATGGTATGGCAAAAGAAACAATACAATTTCCTCCAATTTTAAAGATATTCTTTTCCTTCATCATTACTAAAGGTATAAATACAAAAATTGCAAAAAACTTCATACCAACTGCAAAGACAAACGTTATTAAAAACTTTTTATAATTTTTTTGTAAATATGCTAATATCCCCGCCAATGTGAAAACAACAGGAATCAAATCATACTGCCCAACAATCATCGCTGGATAAATAACTATAAAAGATGACAAAACTGAATACTTTAACCAACTCCTCCCCACTTCATCTACTGAAAATTCTTTTGCGATCTTGTCAATATAATATATAAATAACCACATAAATACAACAATCAGGCCTTTGTTCCATAACATCGCCCATGACTTTAATGTAGTCAAATTCTCTAAAAAACTAATTCCGAATTTATGCAAAATATATATTGGGATATTCCATATTGCAAACACGATATAAAGCAACACATCATACATTGCTGTAATGGTATTTGAATTATTATAATAATCTGTATATAATTTTGTAAAATTCCCGGAAAACAAACTATCCCATAAATATACACCATGTGCACTCGTCACGCACAAATCAGATGAACAATATAAAGAAATTGAAACAAACAACATCACTGCTATACATATCCATTCAACTGCTACTGGTTTTTGCCTATTGTCACCAAACATAGTAAAAACATTTTTCATATTTGTTCTCCCTAATTACAACAAAACTTTTCTAAGTATATCAACATATTTCTCCCTTTCAAAGGTGTTTTTATAATATTCTCCCACTTTTTTTGTTATATCCCAATACCACTCCCTATCCTCCAACAAACGATTTATATATCCAGCAAACTCTGATGCATCTTGCGTCACCAAACATCCACTCATATATTTATCTGGAAGCCCATCAGTCCCTCGCTCATTGCAAACTACTGGCACCCCCTTAGACATCGCTTCAATAACTTTGATCTTCATCCCCGTTCCATGAAACATAGGACATACTACAATTTTAATATCCTCATAAATTGCATCAAGATCTGGAATAAATGGGATAATATCAATGTTCCGACATTTAATCTCAATATTTTTTGTCACAGAACCTGCCAATAAAATCTTTATATTCTTATTCAGCTTAGGATATACCGCATCCAAAAACCAATTCAAACCTTCTAAATTGAATGGATTATTGAAACCTATAAAAAAAACATCCCATCTTCTTTCTCCAACATCTTTCATAACCTTTTTTACATCTATCGGTAATAAATGTGGAAAAAAATATATATTCCTGCCAGTAACTTTCTCGTAAAATACCTTTTCATCATAAGAAATACAAAATATTTCATCAAAATAAGATAAACGCTCTATTTCTTCATCTAACAGCTTTCCAATGGTTACTCCTTCCACAGATTCCTTGTCCCAAGTATATTGCTGCAAAAACATACAATCTTCCATGAAATACACTTTTTTGGCTTTTATATCCCTATCTTTAAAAAGATTTGCAAAGTATGTATAAAACATAACAATAACATCATATTCGTTTTCTTTAAGAATATCCGTGAAATATCTTTGTGCGCCTGCCGGTACCCAATCTTGAAGGTATTTATGCTCCTTTTTCTGATGTAATTTATTCCGTACTTTCTCACTAATAATATGCATTTTGTTATCCCGTACAGCCGCCTCACTCTTATATCCTTTACACATATCATATAAAAAAAGCTTTCTAATCAGTCCATTGATGTTTTGCCTCTCAAAATCTTTAAAAGAAGAATTTTCGGAAAAGTTCTCATAAGAAAAATAATCAATATTATACCCTATTTCTCTAAAAATGGTGACTAATTGGGCTACCCTGTTATTCGTCCCCATAGCCCCCTGCAAAAAATTATTTGGATATATCATCAACATATTTTTCATTCTCTACATTCCTTTCAGTCATCTAATCTCACTATACCATTTGTCATCCTGCAATATCATCCCTATCACCTTATCCGCAGAATCATTCCAAGTCGTTACCTTTATTTCTTCAGATTTTGGTACACTCCCTGTAAGTTCTAGTTCTTTAAATCGTATAATTGCCTCTTCTAATGAACCTTCCTGATTCCTATCAAAATAAATAACATGATCTTCCGCAACCTCATGAAATACTGCTATATCAGAACATATTATCGGAACCTGATAATATCCTGCTTCAATTAATGGCAAACCAAATCCCTCTCCAGCCGATGCCTGAATCAGCGCACTGACATGACCATATATATACGCAACCTCTGCATCTGATATTGCCTCAAAAAAAGCCAGCCTTTGTCCATTCTCTGGATGCTGTTTTAATTTATCAACAAATCTTTGCATATTCCAGCCAACATGGCCTACAATGCACAAACGATCCTCATCACCCTTTTCCCATTTCCTTTCAAATTCACTTAAAACGATCTCATATCCCTTTCTTGGCTCTATCGTTCCCAACATAAAAAAAGTATCTGAATCCAAATCCTTTCCCAGAAAACTCCTGATTTCTGCCGAAACATGCCCTCCATTTTCCATTTCAAATGTATCCTGCCCTAAATGAAAATATCCAATTTTAATCGTTCTGTTTTTGGCCTTTATCTTTTTCCTATTACAATAATCTAATACCGTATCTACAACGTCTTTCGAAATTCCCAGAACACCGTCATAATTACTAACAATCTCCTTTATATATCCATCAAAATTTTCACTTGTCTTTTTCTCAAAATATTGTGGCATTAACAACGGTAAAATATCAAAAATAATCGCATAACACTTAATACCCTTTTCCCTTAATTCCTGTGCATAAGGATGGTTTCTTTCAATCTGAATTCCTCTTAGTTGAAGTTCCGGCATAAAATAAACATCACTTTTCTTAAGTTCAACCATTTCCCCTAAATTCCAGTTCTCTACCGAAACTTTTCGTAACACATAACCCTCTCCCTTTATATATTCCCACACAACAGGAATCACATACTCCTTTCTGGAAAGAGCCATAAATAACTGACTACTTACACGCCCGATCCCTGTGCGATAATTGGCTTTCATCCACTCACTTACAACTGTAAAATCATATAAAATTCTATGTTTAAAATGTAAAGGGATCTTGTTCGCATGTCTTGCAACTAATAATAAGTCATCAGCTATTAACTCTTTTTCTGCCTTATTAAAGGAAAAATTATTCTCTGCATATATATAAGCTATATTCTTTAATAATTCTTCTGATATTTCGAATTCATAAGAATCTTTAACACCTTCTTTATAATTTCCCCTTATAGCATCAAGTGTCTTATATGCAACTTTTTCCCAAGTATAACTTTTTGCATATTCAATATTCTCTTCTGCCCGGTTTTTAGACTCTGCAGGATCCTCAAACACCCTCTCAATACCTTTTGTTATACTTTTAGTTGATTTTGGGTTAACTAATATGGCATGCCCTTCTGCGATTTCTTTTAAACTGGAGGAATTAGCTGTTACTACGCTTGTTCCACATGCCATTGCTTCCAAAACTGGCAACCCAAATCCTTCATATAATGAAGGAAAAACCAATGCTTCCGTAGTATTATATAACTCAATTAAATCTTTTTTGGGAACAAATCCGGTGCAAACAACTCGTCCACCAACACCATTTTGCTCTGCAATAGATAAAAACTTATTCAACAATTGTTGATCTGCCTTTCCAGTAATTACAAGTTGATAATTATTGACAACATTCCTATTTGTCAATGCATAAGCTTCTATCAGTCCCTCTATATTCTTTTTAAAATCAATTCCACCTGCAAAAAGAATAAATGGGTTCTCAATTCTATACCTGTTTTTTAGCGCCTTTACATTTACTAAATCTAATTTTCTAAATTCAGTATCAATCCCTGCATGAATCACCACAATCTTGTTTGCTGATATCCCAAGTTTCTTAACAGCATCATCCTTTGTAGCCTGCGATATTGCTAACAATAAATCCATCTCTTTTATAAATTCAATTGACTTCTCATAATCGGCTCTATATGCACTATCAAATAAACATTGTTTGGGGAATATCAAAGGGATTAAATCATATAATATCCCAACTTTAAAAATTCCCTTAAACCACTCTGCCCGCATCAAATTCCCATACTCATTAGGGCTTGTAAAAAACATTATATCTATTTTACTGCTCCTAATATAATTTTTTACTTCTGCCTCTATCATTTCCACTGTCCTTGGATCGTACAGTAATTGCCGTTCACCCACATCAATCTTTTTGGGTCCTGCAAAATATTGATAAAAGAAACACCTTTCATTTAATTCTGGATCACCTTCATATGTCCCATAAAGACTCAGCATATGAAATTCATCTTCCTTATCCAATTCCAACATTTCCTTTAATAGTTCTCTCGCATACATACCTATTCCACGATATTTGGAACCTGTATAAAACGGACGTAAATCTACACCTATTTTCAACACTTTATTCTCCTTATCCTTGTAACTATATTGCTGTACCATCTACAAAAATCGAATTTATCCCGGTAAATGCATATTCCCGATAACCTTTACTTTGCATGAAATCAACAATATCTATTCTTTTATTATCCAAATCTAATTTCTCACGATACTCTATCGTTTCAATAATATATATTAACGGCCTATACTTTTTCATATCAATAGATTCTAAAATTGCTAATTCATCGCCTTCAACATCTATAGATACAATGGAAGGTGCTCCCAAGAAATACTTCTTATATATCTCGTTTATCGTTAATATTGGCACTTCAATCTCTTGTTCAATTTTTAGCCAAGCAGTTTCCTTCATTGCTGCATCTATGCTCTCCTTATTAAATGAACTCAGTCCGTCACCATTCATGACATAAAATGTCAATTTCTCACCACTCTTTATTCCCACTCCAACATTTAAAACAATATCTTCTGGTCTGTTTTCCTGAATCTCTTTTATAAACTGTGGATTAGCATCCACTAATACCCCGCGTATTCCTCTTTTATAAAAATAATATGTGTTATTCAACTCATTATACCTGTTACAACCAATATCCAAATATGAGCATCCCTTTTTTTCGCCTAAGACATTCAGAATATATGAAACAATAGCATCTTCACCTGCCTGTGAATACGATTTAACCGCAACATCTTCACCTCTGAAAAGATAATCATTAATACCTAATACCATATTTGCAGTCTCATTATAGTCACTTGCCAATTTATAAATTGCGTTTTCATGCTCCCCTAATGTTTTGCCATAAGCTTCTTTCACTTTCTCGCTATTATCCAATCTATCTACAAGTTCCTTTATTAAATCTAATTGTTCGTCATATTTCTTTTTATATTGACTGTTTTCTCTTTTACAGTCATTAATTTCTTTCTTAACCATATTGGTTAATCGGATTAAATCATTATCGCCATTTTCTTCTTCCATTTCCCTAATAATATCTCCTGCGAGTTCACACACTTCTTCTTGAAATTTTAACATTTGTTCAGCATATGGCTTAGTAAGAAACCTTGCTAATTTACGAATAATCTTCTGAATAAGCCTTTTCAACTTCCCTTTCAAGTTATGTTCCCTCGGCAATTCATATTCAAAACTTCTCGCAAATTGTTCTGTTGTCTGAATTAATTTTAACTTCAAATTAAAATATCTATCTACATCTTTAGCAACAATAACCTTTTCCTGTTCATATGTCTCTCCTAAAATTCTTATTATATCTTCCTTATTATCAATCACCTTCAAACCTCCTAAAACATCATTTTTCTACTTTAATCTATCAGATACACCCTTTTCCTAAGCTACAAAACCCCTTTAAAAGAACTCTCAACTTCTGTTCCATCAACTACAAATTTATGCTGAAGTCGTACATAACCAATATCATGACTGTTCGAGTACACTTTAAACTGTGCTATATTGTGATAATGATCATAACTCCCCGTTTCTTCAACATCAGCAACAGCCACGCCAAATTTGTAATCCCCTGGCAACAACTGCAGATCCTTCAGTTCAATATCGATTTCACCTTTGTCCTTTAACTTTATATTTTTTTGCCCTTCCCTTGCCGTATTCGACCCATAGATCAGCCGCCCCTGCTCATCATATACCTCTAGTCCTATATTGGGAAGAAGTTTCTCCGGCGGAACCTGGCATTGATAAAAAACTTTTGCCTTAATGCTTTCTCCTGTATAAAAGGAACGCTTATCTGTTCCTCGGCTATTTATAAACTTAAAGTCAGTGAAAATTAAATCCCCATTACCAAAATGATCTCCCAAATGTGTTATTTCTATTCTTGTCTCTTTCTCTTCTTTCGCTTCTCCTTCTACATCTTTATCTAAATCGCTTTCTTCTTTATTAAAATTCTCTTCTGTTTCTGATTTTCTTCTCTCTTCCTGTTTTCCTGCCATAAAGGCCAAATACTGATACTGAATCTCCTTAGGTTCACCTTCAGAAACTTTTTCTCCTTTATCCAGCCAAATTGCATAATCACACAAACGATCAATAGTAGACATATCATGAGTTACCATCAAAATAGTCGTCCCATCCTTCCTCATCTCATAAATTTTGTTCGCACATTTGGCTTGAAAATTTATATCTCCTACTCCTAAAATCTCATCTACTAACAAAATATCTGCATCCACATGTATAGCAACTGAAAATGCTAATCTTGCATACATACCTGAAGAATATGTCCTGATAGGATTATCAATAAATCCTTCCAATTCTGAAAATCGTATAATATTAGGTATCTTAGCCTTAATTTCATCTCGTGTAAAACCAAATACTGATGCATTGTTATAAATATTTTCCCTTCCTGACAAATCTGGATGAAATCCTGCTCCTAGTTCAATTAAACTTGCAACCTTTCCTTTTACTTTTATCTTTCCCTGATCGGGAAACATAGTTCGATTTATCATTTTAAGCATTGTACTCTTCCCGCTTCCATTCTGACCCACCAAACCAACTGTACTCCCTTTTTTTATTTTAAAGCTTACATCTTTAACTGCATAAAATTCTTTATATACACCTTTACTTCCTGTTACTATTCTTTCTTTTAAAGATAAGGGTCTATCATAATATAACCGGAATTTCTTACTGACACTTTCAACTTCTATCATAGTTTCCATATCATCAATCCTCATCACCTTATAAAATTTCTGTAAATTTTTTTTGTAATTTAATAAATATTTTCCAACCAACAAAACATATTACACATGCATATACAAGAGAAATAAATAACATTTTTATATCTAACGCTACACCCTTAAAAGTGACATCTCTATACATAACCAGCAAACCAGTCATTGGATTCAAAAACATAATCTTCTGTAGTTTACTTGGTATTGCTGTAATATCATACATTACTGGAGATAGAAAATAAAGAGCCAATACCCCAACACTTATTAAGTTCTCTAAATCTCTAAAGTACACATTAATGCTACATACTATAAAAGTCAGCCCTAAGCATAAAATTGTTTGTATAAAAAAAAGTACTGGCAACCACAACAAATTCCATGTAAATGAAACCCTAAAAACAAACAACATTGGAAAAACTATCATATAACTAAAAATCATATTACATAATCCACTTAGTGTATATGATATAGGAAGTATTTCTCTTGGAAAATATACCTTTGTTACCATACTACTATTCCATACAATAATTCCACTTGCCCCTTGAAGAGAAGCTGTAAAAAAATTCCATGGAATCAAAGCAACAAACATAAACATCGCATAATTTTCCTGATTAAATTTCATTATAAACGGAAAAATTAATGAATATACTACTAATTGCAACAAAGGATTTACAAATGTCCAAAGGAAACCCAAAAAAGAACCTTTATATCTTGTTCGCAACTCTTTTCTTGTCCAACTTTTTATCATTTCCTGAAATTGAATTATCTCTTTTGCTCTATCAATCATTTCTATCATTATAAAACCCATCACTTTCTTCTAATGAATTTAGTTATCTATATATCTCTCACTCCCCTGCTCTCTTCTTCCTATATAAAAGATAATATGCATAAGCCGTAGTTAATAATATAAAAATGATAATATAATAACATATATAATATATAATTTCTTTTCCAATCATTCTCTCATTCATTTCATCTTCAAAAATGGAACTTAAATTTAAACTTTCCCGATTAACTGTATCCCTGCTATATAAATCAAATACTTTACTATCTTCACCTATATATATCCTTATTTTCCCTGCTGAATTATTTTTACGCACTAATAAATTATATTTATTCCCTTCTCCTATTTCTATAATTAATTGCTCAGACCCAACTCTATCTGTATATGGCCTACCATCGACAAATTCCCACCCTTCCGTCAATGGTATATTATATAAATTATAATCTTCCCCATTTAAAATAATTCCCTCAATACATACTCCATAGCCACCAGAATTTACATTTTTCTCATTTAAAGGCTCTATAGTAATCTTATCACTCTGTAACATATATTTCTCACACGTATTAGTGAACACAATTTGCTTATACTGAAATGGAAGAACCCAAACTATCAAACCAGATATAACTGCCAGAAAAACTAAAAAACCTAAACCACTGTCCTGTTGTTTTATTGCCTCTATAACCTTATTTCCAGCTATCCCGTATATAAATATAAATAAATATATCCAACCTAAAATCCACAAACACGCAGTATTCCTAACAAATAAGTTGGGACTTGTAGCAAACACTAAACCATAAACCAATAAAATAGAAACAATAATATATATAATGATTGCTCTCTTCTTTTTTCTTTTGACACCCATATTTGTACTCCTTCCATATCATATTTACATATACTACTATAAAATTATTTTTTTTTCAATATAAACCCTTCGTATTCCAGAATAAATTCAAGAATATAAGTAAAAACAAGTAATATGAGTTTTCAAACAGTTTAAAGATTTGAATCCACTGAAAATAATACTTTTACCAATAATATGTTTTCTTAAACATTTGTCTATGCTGTGAAGGCACAATTAATCTATCTCGTTCAGAACCCGCCTCCCATATATCCCCTCCACCCTCTCCGCCATCCTCCCCGCCATTTTCTTCCTATCCAAATGCTCCCTGATACACCTCTGCCCGGAAGCAACCTTCCCGTTGAAAAACTCTCTGTCCTCCGAAAGCCTTTTCATATATCCCGCCGCCTGTCCCACATCCGCATCTGCCCAACGGTTTCCCTTCCGGTACGGCCCGACATCCTCCTGCAGCGTTACCAATTCATAATCCACCAGGCATGCACTGTCCTCATCCATAAACTCCATAGGCGATGACCAGTTCGTAGCCACTACAGCCGTTCCCAAATACATTGCCTCAGCCAGCGGCAGCCCAAATCCCTCTGCCCTGTGCAGTGATACCAACACATCCGACGCCGCAACCAAAGATTCCACTTCCCTTCTGGACAGATTATCCGTTATAAAATAAATATTCGGATATCCCTCCAATTCCCTTTTCAGCCTGTCCAATTCCCTTGTAGCTTTCAGGTGGTTAACTTTTATAACCATTCCAATCTGTGAATCTCTTTCCGAAAACGCCAGTTTATACGCCCGAATAATGCCCTTCGGGTTCTTCCTTTCACTGATGCTTAAAAAATCATACATTACCAAAAACAAAAATTTGTCTTCCGGCAAATGAAAATATCCTCTACCCAATAAATTCCCTGTATCCAGTTCCATTCCATAAGGCATTGTAAAAACAGGCTTATCCGTCTTCTTCCTTATCCCCCGGCTGATAAATTCTGCCGGAGTCCATATTTCATCTACCGTATCGATACAAGATACCCATTCCTCCGGAAACTCCTCCAATTCCCAAAGCCAGTAAGCGATATTATATCTCCCACTTAATTCTTCAAGCGGGATCCGCGCATAATTCTTACGCCATATACTATTGTTAATGTGAATCAGATTTATACCATATTTATTTTCAGATGCAATTTTACCATCCCAATCTCTCTCCTGATGTGCAATGCTGTCCGGTGCATCCATCTGCCGGATCAAAAACGGAATACCGCCCAACTCCAATAATCCCGCCACCATGCGCATACTCTGCCCCAACCCTGTTTCCGCACGGATATCCCCCATAAGATTTACTCCAAAAGGAAAACTCTCAGGCCGGAATCCCTCTGCCAGCCTGCATTTTCTCTGCATCCTCCGTTCATAATAAACTTCCTCACAACTCTTTAAGCCATTCCACAGCCATAACGGCATAATTTGTTTTATCCTGTCTTTCGCACCCATACCTGTCCCCATGCCGCATTTCAGCAAAAAATAATAAAAACTGTAAATCATTCAGCAAAATCCCGAAAAAGCACTTTACCAGATTATACAGCATTTTTGCCGTATCTGCTACAATTAATTCTAAAATTAATTCCAAACATATTATCTATTCTCTTCACAGTACTTCTCACCCCTCCCCATCACACCTAAAATTATCCCGAAGCAATTCATCTGCCGACACCTGCAATACATCCATTATCCGGATAAAGCCATCCATATTTATTTTTACCCGCCCGGTTTCAATACCTCGAAGAAAGTTCATCGGCAAACCTGTCCTGTCACCAAATTCTTCCAGCGTCATCTTACGTTCCACCCGCTTTTCCCTAATCCTGCTCCCAATACCCACATAATCTATTTTATAATCTTTCATATCACCATTCTCACAATCTTTTGCTTTTCTATTTTATTGCAAACATCCATATTATGTAAATAGATATTGTTTATTTCTACAATTTTAAAAAAAATGATTAAAGCCCTTTACAAGCCGAAAAATATATGCTATATTTGTATCACCTCAAAGAAAGTTAATGTTTGTGCATGTTTCAGGGGAATTGGATTTTAGAAATTGCGTACTAATAAATTTAGTACGCAATTTTTATTATATCCTAATCTGCTTTAACCGCAACTGCACTCTTCCTCTGTTTCTTACACAACATCCAGCACATTTTTCCCTTTTATTCTATAGTACTACATCCCATAATCCACCTCCCCGAACATATACCACTTAAGCAATCCGTCTTAACATCCATCTTCCCCAATCCCCCTGCCAACTTTATCTGTCCCTAATCTCCCCATGCCCTTCCCTGTAAAACAATAACAAATACATCCTATTCAAATTATACCGCATTCTCCCTTTACCTGCTACCACAAAATGCAAAATATAGTTGTATACCGAACTAATTCAATTATTTATACCATAAACGCAAATATTCTTTAAAAAATTTCTTTTTTCACCTTTACATAACTGTCAAATTATGGTATATTTTAGATGTTTCTTGAAGAAACACTATCATGGCTAAGGGGAATTCGAAAGAAAGCAGCGTATCTGTTAGAGATACGCTGTTTTCTATTTCAAAAACATTGCAAAATATTTGCCACTGATTCCGAAGCATCCCCGCCCGACTGTAAATCCGCCTGAGTAAAACAGCCAGAGACGTCCCATCTATTCAAATCCGTATCTCATTGGAGACACAGGCAAAGCTGCTGTATGTACAGGATTTAGCAAAAAATAAGAAATTAGACTTGGTAACGTCATATATTTTGCGGTATGAGAACAGCCAGAACCCATATGAGACAAAAAGAACGGCAATCAGTGAGTTTATACAGAGGAACAGTGCGGAATATACAGATATTGACAAAACGGATATCATTAAGTTCAAGACTGTTTCCTTACTGCAGATGACACACTGTTGAAATACCATACAGACACCTACTTATACGGCAGCTATGAAAGCTGATGCCGATGTAGGGGAACAAGTTATGTTTTTATGAAAGGATAGCGGCGTTATGAAGGGTTGGAAAGGTTATGAGATTTATGGTTAAAATTCCCCACATATACAACAACACAATATACTTAAAATCATCATTACACATTTTCTTGTCCAAATAAAACAATATTAATAGAATTTAAATATTTTTTCATTTACCTCTTTACAAAACTGGAAATATATGCTATATTTTAATTGTTCCAAGGAAATGTTCCAAAGGAACAGAACAAAAACAGCTCATGATTAAGGGGGATTTGAATTTTTTACCAACAGCGTATCAGTCAAATGATACGCTGTTTCTCTTTACCCTCCCTTCACCTCCCTGCCTTCTCTTCACCTCCAATGTCATTAACTTAAGCCTCCCGGCGTGCAGACCATATATCTCATCCGGACGCGCTTAGAGCCTGTTTAAAATCTCATTTCCACCATCTGTACACGGTGTAACCGTTTCACCATTTTGCGGGATCTTTGCCCCTCATTCGGGGGCGATGCCCCACTACGTCTCCCCCATTCGGGGCAAACCTCTCACAAACTGCGGTGCACATCTGGCGAAAAGCAGATTTTAAACCGGCTCTCCCCGCATCCTCGTATACACAAAAAGAGACCCCGCGCCAACCCGGCACAGCAGCCTCCGTTCCTCTTACCCATATATCCCGTCCAATCCCCCACGCGCCGAAACGTCAAACTATCCCGCTCCCAAACCGCCCTTCCCATTCCCTTCTCAGCCTGTTCCCCTTTCACCCATCCCTTCTGCCAAAACTACTTCTTATGGCGCAAAAAAGACAAATAGCTGTACACATTATTCCTCTCCCTGTCATTCAGCCGCATCAAACTGTTCACAAGCTTCCGGTAAGTAACATTCCTGACATACTCCGCGTCAGGGAAAAGCGTTTCCATCGGTTCCGTTTCCAGCCCCAGAATATAATCCGTACTCACATGGTACAGCTTTGCAAGCTCCAGGGCATGCCTTGCCGGCAGCGCCCGCTTGTTCATCTCATAATTCGAATATGCCTGCTGGGAGATTTCAAGTTTATTACCGACATACTCCTGTGTAAAACCGTATTGCTCCCTTAAATCCTTAATCCTCATATAAATCTTGTCCATCTCCAAAACCTCCTTCCTAAGCCTCAAACCGGCATACCGCCCAACCCACAGCAACTTTTTGGCAAATTTATCACAATACCGTACATTTACCTTTCAGCACACAAAGCTCCAAAAACTGCCACGTTTTCTCATTCCATTAACAGTATACCACACACGCTTACAAAAGTCAGTAGTAAAATCCTCCGGACACAAAAATCATTCCGCCTGTGCAGCCAGCCCCCTATGCCGCTCCCGGCTGCACAGGATACAGCCGGAAAGGCACAAAGCACCAACCAAACAGGCGGAAACCACTTTACACATTATGTTTCCGCACAACGTAAAAAGGCCGTGCTTCAAAAAGCCGGCCTTTTACACCCCTAGATCATGCCTTAAAATCCATTCCCGCAAAATAAAATTTCTGCTAACCGCCTATGCCTCTTCCGGCACATACAGATAATCCATCATTTTCTTCCGCTCCTCTTCATTCAATTTCAGGAGCCTGTCCACAATGTTCCCAAAAGTCAAATCCCCGACAAATTCCGCATCAAGGCAAACCACATCCTGCGGCTCATCACTGATCCCCAAAAGATAATCTGTACTTACATTGTACATCCCAGCCAGCTCTACCGCATGCTTTACGGAAATCTCCCCTTTATCCATCTCATAATTGGAATATGCCTGCTGTGATATACCCAACTTACTCCCTACATACTCCTGTGAAAGGCCAAACTGCTCTCTCAACATACGCATCCTTGTATGAAACTTATCCATCCTAACACCTCACCTCTTCTATTAATTAAATATAGTTGCTATCCCCTTCAACAATCTTTTGTAGTAATCATATCATGTTTACTCCTATTTGTCACTATATTTTTTCATTTTTTATACAAAAAAAGAACCACATCCAAAGCAGCTCCTTTTATGCCTGAACCATGCTGTCCGCCACTTCAGATATGATCCTTCCGACCCTTATTATAATGCAAATATGTTCTCTTGGCAAGAAACAATTTTGTTTTCTTGCTTAATTATAAATAGAAACCGCTCCCAAGAACCAATCCACTCCTCCCCTCTACCCCTTCCGCATACAGCAATTCTTATACTTCTTCCCGCTCCCGCACGGGCAGGGATCATTCCGCCCGACCTTCTTCCCGTCCCTGACAAAAGTGCCGTTCTCCTGGCTGTCCCACTTCACCGCCTCCAAATCAGGCTGCTTATCCGGGAACATTTCATAATAATGCCCACCCTCATACTTCCTTGACAGCTTGGCATACTCTATCCGCATCTCCTCCTTCATCATCCGCCTCTGCTCGGCTCCCGACTGCAGGAGACGCCAAAAATCCCGGAAAACCTCATAAACCTCTCCATACTCTTCCCGGATAATCTCCACATCCCCCTTCTGCTTCGGCCATTCCTCCAACTGGCAGAGCAGTGCATCCATCTCCATAAAATACTCATACCCGTCTTTATCTATATCTTTCTCTATCGTTTCTGCCAAAGCCTCCAATGACCATTTCATCAGATCGCTTATCCGCCCGTCTTCCGCCAGATCCTCAAGCTCCACCTGCAGCCGGAGCATATCCGCGGCGCCCTGTAACATTTCTCCTACCTCCGGATATATATCGAAGATAATCTTTTTAATCGCGCTTACATCCTTATTTTTACTTTCCCCGACAGCATCGGCCGACATCAGGATCGTGACAAACAGGCTCTGCAGTTCAAACTCATACTCCTTCAGATAGCGGCGCGAACCCTCCAGGAATTTCCGGCACCTGCCCGCAACCTCCGCAAATTTCCCCGGCACACGGGGCGAAAGGGTTGCCATGCCGATATAGGCCTGCAGCAGATCCATCATCCGTTTCTTCTTACTCTTCTCATCGATACTGCTTTCCAGGCTCTCCAGCACAGTCAGCCCCTCTTCCGGGCAGTCCCGGTATCCGCAGCACTGGCTGTAGCAAATAAGGAAATCCGGCTCCCGCCATCCCAGCCCATAAACCTCCCGGAACGCCGCCAACGCCTTCTTCTCATATCCCCTTTCATAATATGCCTTAGCCAGATACCCTTTATAAAGCAGCTTATCCGGATACCTCGCCGCCAGTTTCTCATAGCATTTCACCGCTTTCCCGGTCTTCCCCTCCAGCTTGCAGCACCTGCCCTGTTCAAAAAGCAATACTTCCGCTTCCCCAAAGTACCCGATTGCTTCCTCGACAGTCTGCAGCGCCCTCCGGTAATCCCCAGCCTCCCGCAGTTCCGCTATCTGCTGCAGCATACTCTGTGCGAACGGTTCCGTCGGTGTTTCCATCTCTATCCGGTACCAGTCGTCCTCCTTCACTTCCGTCAGCCTTTCATAAGCCGCACGGATCTCCTGAAAACGTTCCGGATCCTTCTCCGGAGAATATGTACGGATCAGTTTAAAATATGCACGCTTTATTTCCTTCTCGTCCGCACCCTCTTCTATTCCCAATATCTGATAATCATTTTTCATCCCCGTACTCCTCCGCTAATCCTTTTTCCGCCTGCGGTTTGCCGCCCTGCGCCCTCCCACCTTGACCTGCCTGCACAGGATTCGCCGCTTTTCCTGTTCTTGGCCGTATGGAGCGCTAGATCATACTCCTGATATCTTCCTCCAGCTCCTCCGCCTCCAAATCATCCCCGTCTATAATCGCCCGTTTCAACTGATAAACCAATTCCTCCAACTCCCTGTAATCCTCCTCCGCTTCTTCCTCCCCCTCATGCTTTTTCAGCCATTTTTCCGCACGCCGGATAACCGTCCGGTAATCCTCCGCCAGCCCTGCTTCCTTCCAGCCGCTCACATCCACCCTTTCCTCCATGCCCGTCTGCATCATGTCGATAGCTATGGAAGCCTCCTCCTTCGTACTTAAGATCGTTGCCGTCACATTCAGCATACCATTCTGGTTATAGGAAAAAGCCACCTCAAGCTGCTCCTTACCCGCCGGCCCTGACGGTATCCCGCTTATATTGAACATCCCTATCCGATGATTATTTTCCACCGACCTGGATTCCCCCTGGTAAACCTCGATATCCGCCGCCGTCTGCCCGTCCCAGGAAGTATAATAGGTCTGCTTTTTCGTAACCGGTATCGTCACATTCCTCGGGATAATGACGCTCATATAATCAGCCGTATATCCGTTTAAAGTGCGGATCCCAAGGGTATAGGGGTTTACATCCGTCATCATAATCCCCTCTTCACTGTCGATCATCCCATTGATAATCCCGGCCTGGATCGCCGCCCCCTGCGCCACGGCATAATCCGGATCCACGGCAAAAGACGGCTCCTTTCCCAGATAATCCGCAATATCCCTCTGCACAAACGGTATCCGGGTGGATCCCCCTACCAACAGCACCATATCCAGCTCTTCCGCCGCCATATTGCTGTCCTCCAGCACCACATCGATCGGCTCATGCGTCCTTTCTATCAGCTCCTCAATCAGCCCTTCAAAACACTCCCTGGTCACCGTCTCATCCAGTTCCACCGGCACACCCTCTTTTTCGGCAATAACCGGCAGGAGCACCCGGTATTCCTCCTGCGTGCTCAGCATCTTCTTACATTCCACTGCCGCCTGATGCAGCCTTGCCATAGCATAAATATCCCCTTCCAGCGATATCCCATGCTTCTCCTTAAAACGGCCTGCCAGATATTCTGTCAGCTTTTCATCAAAATCCTTTCCGCCCAGCCGGTTATCCCCGCTGCTCGCCCGCACTTCCAGCACGCCCCCGAACATCTCCAGCAAAGTCACGTCAAACGTCCCGCCGCCCAAATCATACACAAGAATATTGCTTTCCTCTTCCATATGGGAAATCCCGTAACTGAGCGCCGCCGCCGTCGGCTCATTCAGAATACGCTCCACGGTAAAACCGGCCTTTTTGCCCGCCTCCACCGTCGCCTGCCGCTGTATCTCATCGAAATACGCCGGCACGGATATCACAGCCCTGTCCACATCCTCCCCCAGGAACTTACCCGCATAATTCCTGACATAAGTAAGAATCATGGAAGAAATCTCCACCGGGGAATACTGCCGCGTGCCCATCGGAAGCTTCCTGTCCGTACCCATAAGGCGCTTTGCCTCTTTCACCGTCCGGTCCGGCGCCAGAAGAAGCTGTCCCTCCGCCTTTTCCCCGACAACCATATTCCCGGTATCATCCATCCCCACTACAGACGGCGTCGTCACCTTCCCGTCAAAATTTATAACCATAACCGGCTTACCGTCCCGCAGCACCGCCGCCTCGGTAGTCGACGTCCCCAAATCAATCCCTATTACCGTATCCATAATCTTTTCTCCTTTTCGTCTTTCTATTCCACCGCCACTCCGCCATCACAAATAACACGGCACACTTCAGAACCTCTTTTCACTCTTAAAAGCGTCCACCTCCGCCTTCATTACAACCTTCCCCTCATACACCAATCCCCTGCTATGTACCCTGGCCACCGTCCCTGCTTTGTCCTCCTGATCGGTATCCAATGCACGTACCACCTCATGGATACGGTAATCCACACGCTCCCCCTCTGCTCCGGTTTCCTCCACCGCACACAGCCTTTCCCGCACGGCAAGCTGCTCCCTCATCAGCCCGAACTGCTTCTGCCATGCTTCGCGCCTTGCCCCGTCCGCCATCGGCTCCTGGCATACCCGCTCCTCCAGCATTGACAACTGCCTCTGCAAATCACAGATAAGAAGCACCAATGCCTCCTCCTTTTTCTGCTTCTCCTGCAGACGTTCCCTGTAATCCGCAATCGCCGCATCCTTCCCCTGCAGCTCATCGATCAGATCCTCAACTGCCTCCGACTGCCGTTTCACCTGCTTTTCCACACTCCCGGCGCTCTTCTCCACCGCATCCAGCCTGTCCCCTAACGCATGGAACAGCTCCCTTCCCTCGCCGGAAACAATTTCTTCCGCGCACTCCTGCACGCAATCCCGTATATAACCTTGCGTATACTCCCGCACTTCTCCCCGCACACACTCCTTCATGCACTCCTGTATACACTCCCTCAGATAATCCTTTTCAATATACTTCTTATCTTTCCCAAAAAACCCCATCCCGCTTTATCCCTGCCCTTTCACCATACGCTTTACGCTAACCAACCTACCTCCGCCCTGCGCCAGCCTCTCCGCCACCCGCTCCGCAGACCGTCTCCACTGGAACAAACGGATCCTCTGCCGTATCTCACGCAGCGTCACATCCCCGCACTGCTGCTGGATCCCCTGGCGTATCCGCTCCTTCAGCTCCTCCTTATTATCCGGATGAAAATAAGCCGCCGTATTGCCCAACACCTCCGGCAGCGACGCTGCATCCGATGAAATCGTCAGCGTCCCTACCGCCATCGCCTCCAACGGCGGCATACCAAACCCCTCATAAATAGAAGGAAATATAAAACAATCCGCCATATGGTACACATAAGGCAAATCCGCATCCTCAATAAACCCCGTCACAATAATCTTCTGCCGGTATCCCGTCTCTATCCGCTCCAGGAACTCGTCCATCTTCCAGCCCTTTCTTCCGGCCAGCACCAACGGCACATCCACACTGCCCTCCTCCAGAAGCTCCACATACGCCTCGACCAGCAGCGGCAGGTTTTTCCGCGGCTCCAGCGTTGCAAGGCAAAGCAGGTACTGCTCCGGCAGATGATATTTATGCCGCACATCCAGAAAACGGTTCCTGGCCTCCTCTTCCTGCACCGCCTTATCCCTTCCGCTGCCGTCCTGCCGGTTCCCCGCCTTTTCCACATAATCCATAAAAACCTTAGAAATCCCGCAATACGCCAACGTTATCTTCCGCTTATTATAATGGAACTTTTCAACGAGCCTGTCCCTCGTAAACTTAGAATTCACAAAAATCCCCCTGCTCACCAGCAAAGCATTGAGAATAGACAGCTTAAAATACCACTCCATATGTTTCTTCATCGTTTCCGGACAGTCCCAGCAGGTCAGATCATGCACCATATTATAAATGCCCCTGTGCCAAAACAGCAGCGGCCCCTGGAATGCCAAAAACAAAAAAACATCCGCTTTCACAGCATACAAATGAAGGGGCAGGAGTATCTGTGCAAACAACAGCTTATTCTGCCCCTTATATACCTTCATTACCACATTTTTTTTCCCCTGATACTTCTGAAACTCAGGGTGCACTGACCGTTTAAACAACAGAATGTAAGTATTTCCCTCTCTCCTGTCCAGCTCAATCAGCTCCCTGGCTATATTCATGGCATACCTTTCTATGCCTGAAAAATTATCCGCCAGCGAAGTCAAGTCAATTGCTATCCTCATCGTCCCTGCCTTAAACTCTTTCTCCCGAAATATATGCATATACTGCCAAACGGCGCCATTTTCAAAAACCGCCCCAAAATAATCTGCATACAAGCCGAAATAGTCCCAAGCCTGCAGCTATTTTTTATTATATCGCCAAACCGCACAGATTACAAGTTATAGTTAACAATATTAGAAATTCCGCTTCCGGCCCGTTACGTTACAGCTCCTTCCGGATTTTAACAGCCTTTAACAGCCTGCCCGAAACACCCCACACAGCCGCTGCCGCCATGCCCAGCACCCCAAAGAAAACACTGTCCCGGAAATGCTCCATCTTTACGATATAACCGACCTTCTCCACCTCATAATCCTTATCCTTACTCATATGTTCAATCCTGTCGTCGCCGGAACTCTTCCCGATTCTCTCCCCATAGACACCGCTTCTTGCGGAATACCTTCCGCCTTCCTCCTGCACAAACGCCGTCATGCACTCCAGCAATTCCTTATACTCCTCCTCCGTGATATCATAATACAATTTCAGCAATCTGACACGGAACGTATCATTCCTTCCCCCGTCCTGCATACTGACCGGAACGGAATACTCCAGCGCCGCGGCCAGTTCCTCCTCAGACAGCCTGTCCTCCACTCCCGCTTCACGCAGCGCCGCCCCTAAAACAGCCGGCTCTTCCAGCGCCCTGCCATATGCCTTCATCTGCTCCCGAAGCCAATCCTTCCCCTCTTTCCCGTCTTCCCGGTTTTCCCTTTGGGCTTCCCCGTTTTCCTTCCCCTCTTTTCCGCCGCTCTGGGTCTCCCCCTGGGATCCCCTCCGGATTTCCCCGTCTTCCTTCCCCTCCACACCTATCTGTATACTTTGCGCATCCACATAATTCAGCGTTCCCACAGACACACGGATATATTCCTTCACAGGCACGGCAAAATAATATGCCGTAAAAATCGCCAGGCCCAAGATACCGCAGGCCGCGCCCCGCACATTCCTCCCATTCCGCCCACGCCGTCCTTTCCGCATATCCTCACCATTCCGCGCATACCCTCTATTCCGCACGTCCCCTCTAACCCGCGCATACTCTTCTTTCCGCACGTCTCCCCTATCCCGCGCATACTCTTCTTTCCGCACGTCTCCTCTATCCCGCACATACTCTTCCTTCCGCCCATCTTCCCTACTATACGCACACCCTTCTTTCCGCACGTCCTCCCGCTCCCGGCCGCCGTCCGCCTCATCCCCATACCTCACCCCGTCTGCGCCAAACAGCACCTCGCCCAGAAACAGCAAAGAAAAATTCATAAAAACATTAGACAGAAACTGCTCCATAATCCCGTACAGCAAGAAAGAAAATATCATCGCCAGTTCCGGCAGACGTTCCCCAAAGCCCTCCGGATCCGCCAGCCCCCGTCTGTCAGATCCCGCCTCCGGATAACCCCCCTCTCTCCTTTTTCTCCCCCACCCGCACCGTGGCCTCCTTTTCAGGGAAAATTTTTCTCCGGCAAACCACTTCCCAATCCCGCTGTACCGCCAAATCACAACCGCATACCCCGCGCAGAACAGCACAAACGCCGCCACGCCGAATGTCATAAAGAAATACACATACCCGTTATCCATAATCACCCAGAAATTCGGCACATCCTTCATCCTTGTACCCAGAAAAGTTATCGGCTGGTTCTGTAAATAATAAGCCGAATAACTCAGCCGTGCCTGCAGCATATCATTCAGCTTCTGCATAACCGGATACTCCAGCAAAAACGGCGCGCCAAAAGAAAAAAGCAGACACAAAGGCAGCGGAAACTGACATAAAACCCTCTCCGCGGCACTGATTTTGGCTCCTTCCGCCCTGCAGTACGCCTCCCTCTTCACCGCATAATAATCCAGCAGAAGATAAAACACCGTCACCAACACCCCCGTATAACTCAGCGTATACAGGAATACCAGCAGATTCCCCGCCAGCAGCCCCAGCATCCGTTTCTGGTTATACCGCCTCCCCCATGTATAACAAAACAACACTGCCAGCATAAAATAAGACACATGGAATATATTCCCCGTACTGTATCCCATCCCCCACCGGATCAGCTCCATTCCTCCCTTTTCATGGACCACCAACGGATTCCCGATTACCCCAAACTTAGCCGCCACCACAGTAAAAGCAAAAGAACACCCGTAAACCAACGCTCCCATCCGGAACAGCTTCCTCACGTCCATACCCTTCAGCCCGATAATTGTCAGCACGCTCAGCACTATGCCAAGCCTCCCGGAATTCCTGTACGCCGCAAAGGCTATGGCACATAACAGCACCATAGCCGCAATTTCCCGCATCCTGTATTGCGTCAAAATAACCTTAATACCCACAAATACACAGGCTGCCCCGCTTAATATATAATAAAAACGGTTACCGCTGTCTAACCCAATCCCCTTCGCAAATATCATCAATGCAAAAAACAGATAATAAGATAATTCCTTCACCCGGTCTTTCGTCATGACATATCCTCTGTCTTTCCATCATCAAATAACCTGATTAAATAATTCTCCTTCCGTCTCACACAATATCTGAACCAGCACCTTGTAATCAAGATACTGTATTCCTTCTACCCCTTTGTGTATTTTTTCTGCCAGCACACTACGATAATAAATATCCATCGCAGCTTCCAATGAAATGCTTTTTTGCTCCGACAGACAGGCCACTATCCTCTCCTCCAGGCTTTCCTGATACACTTTTTCCAACATTTCCCCATCCACTTTTACACCTCCTGAATGGATTCCCATACCAATAAATTTTCTATAGCTTTCTGTGTAATAAAGGCAATCTGATCATAGGCAGGATAAACTTTTATCTCCTTAAGAGCCCGCTCCCTATCCCAGATCCCCGAATGATACATATCCACCACCCGGAACACTTTATCATCAGCCACTCGGCCAAATATTAAATCATATTTTTGATATTCTTTCCCCCCAGCCCTACACCTGCATACGAAATCAATCCATTCCATCAAATCCTCATCAAAACTCTTTACCAGATAACCTTCCACATTTTCCCTCATCTGATAATTATTTATAAATGCACTATCCTTCCCCATTATAGCTGCCTTACGCCTTGCCCACCTTTGCGCCTGTTCTTTAACTGTTGTTACATAAAAACCCATACCAAAATCAAGTCTTCGGTAGGAATGACATACATCCGGATTTTCTACAATCTCTGTTGAGCCATGATACACAATCATATTATCACACCCCGCACTTCCAGATATTTTTCAATATCGTCCACGATATATCCTGTTCCCTGCGTATGCAAAATATCATAATACGGTACCAGATAATTTCCAATACATCCCACACTCTGCAATTTCTGATACACTTCTGAAGGCATCAATCCCCATTTATTGGCACAGGCATGAATGATATACATAACAAATGAAAATGACTCCTTATCCATAAGCCCCTCCTCCACTTAATCGAGTAGGGACGATTCATCTTCCCCTGCTCGCCGCGCGGGGCGCACGTTGCGCAAGCAACAATTTCATCTGTGCGCCCCTGCGCATAAAAAACCGACACAACAGATGTCCTTGTCGGCAACGAATTCTTCCAATTTGCCTGTTCTGCACCATTGCCGCGTTAAAATTTTAGCCGATGCACCAAATCACCGCCGAAAATAACACAACCCGAAAGGTACTTGGCTGGCGGTGTGCCGCCGGGACATACTGTAAATTTAACCAGTGTGCAGTATATATAAAGAATAATATATTTGCCGCATAAAAATCCGAAAATAAGGAAGGAGAAAAACCATGGCATTACCGCATGAAAAAATCCACACCATCAAGGATGTTTACGCTCTGCCGGTGTCCGCGAATATTGGATCGTGAACCCTCTGACACATACGGTCAATGTTTATGATTTTGAGCATGAAACCGGAACGAACCAATACCTTTTTCATGACAACATCCCCGTATGTATCTACAGGGATCTGCATATCCATATCTCAGATCTGCTCACCTAACCCGGATAAACCGGAACCAAAATTTTCAAAATCCTGATGCCCAAGCCCTACCGCCTTTGCCATTCCCTTGCCCTCCTCCACTTATAAAAAGCCGTCACAGCAGGCATCGTATAAATAATAGGAAACGCATACCTTGGCTGGTTCTGGATCTGAGGCGCCGCCAGGATAATAAGGAACGACAGCAAAAGCGGCAGCATAACCAGCCATTCCCTCCTGCATTTATCCTTTAACATAAATATACAGATAATGAACAACAATATAATGTAAAACGCCACATTGTTAAACATCCCAAGCACAGGCATCCTTGTCAGCAGCGAATAATAACTTACCATTACGGCACAAATCCCATGCATCCATTCAGGCACTTCCAAACGGACCTGCTCTAACAGCCCGGTATCCCTCACAATCTCCTTCCCCACATCACAATCCTTATTATAAACAATATTGTCAATATTAGGTGCAAATACATAATAATTCTGATTCCAGGTCGCTTCCACATAACAGAGCGGATGTTTCCAAAACTGCCCGAACCATACCTTAAAATAATCAAACAGTTCGTCCGCCGTTTGCGCATGGTAAGTCGTCTTGACCGGGTCGGCCGTCAGCTCCAGATACCTTTCAGGCAGAGCCCCGTAATCCAGCACTTTGGATATTGCCTCCCGTTCCTCATCCGTAACCTCATCCCCATAGTCCCGGACATAACGGGCCGTCTGCTGGAAAGGAAGCGAGAACATCTCCTTCGGGGAATCCTTCTCCACCTGATAAACATAGGATATGGCGCCTACCGTCCCTTTCGCAATACCAAAAGGTAGCAATAGACAAATTGCCGGGACAAGGATCTTTTTCACGCCGTCCTTCCGGAGCTGGCGCAAAAGCAGAAACAAAGCAACGGGAATATAAACATATACCCCATTATTCCTGCATAACATCATAGCGCTCACAGCCGCTGCCCATCCCGCCATTCCACGGTTCCATACCCGGAACATCTCCGGCTCATCCGCCCACTCCATAAGATACAGGACAAACAGCATGAAAAACGCGGTATACAGGAAATCCTTTATAGGAAAAGACGCATACCCCGCATAATAAGGCGCTATGCAGTAAACCGCCATGGCAAGAACCCGCAGCCACACCGCCGTCCCCCACCTCCTCATCAGGAGCAGAGAACGGGCAAGCACACCCGACATAATCAAAGACTGGAATACAACGAACAAAAACAGGCCGGCATTCGCACTCCCCATCCATAAGCCGATCTTAATGAAACTGCCAAAAAGCCACGTATGAAAAACGGGCTGGGCCGTTGTATAGGCAAAATATCCGAAATAATACGACAACTGGTCCCAGTTGTCATAAGACATTGTTCCGGGATAACGCAGCAATATATGGACCAGCCAGCACCCCATAATCACCGCCCACACGAGCCCGAACGGATGACGCCGGTAAAACAGAACCAGCCTGTTATCCTTTATTTTTATATCAGCGTCACTGCATAACAACAAATAAAAAGCATTGATAACCGTCAGATACAAAAAATACATACCCGGTACTAAAACTGCCGTTTTCAGCAGACGGATACTCGAATTAAACAGAACAGACAGCGTGTTGTTATAAGAAAAACCCACCCCGCCCGTATACATAACGGACAAAAACAGCGACAGCAGCCTGCTGTAACGGACAGGCTCCGCCCCCCTTTTGCGCCAGAATCCGTAATAAACCGCAAAAATACAAACTGTCAGCACAGTAAGTACAAATCCCCTGTCCGCCAAATCCAGACTGATTTTCTCCAATATCTTGTATATCCCCCGATAGACGGAATTTGTAATTCCTGCCTCCGCCTCCTCCGCCACATCAAGCCGCATTGTTACAGCCAGCGCAGTCAAAAGAGATGCAAAAAAAAGCACCCCTTTCTTCCAGATACATTTCTTACCCGCTCCCGCTTTTATCGCCATACCTTTACAACCCCCGAATCGATCTTTTGTCCTCGCCAATCATTTATTGCTACATTATACCACTGCAAACCCGCCCTGTCAAAAAATGTAAGGATATAATACAAGTTGATAAGAAAACGCAATTATGGTATAATATGTCATTGTTTGAATGATGTTTGAGTAAAATCACACAAATTAGGAGAAACATAATGGGCCGCATATCCTGCTCCAAAAAAGAAATAGCATATTACCTCTATTTTTCGGTAATGCTTTTTGCCAAAGGCGTCGGCTGGTACGACGGCATGGCAATTTATAACTTTTGCCTCATATTCTCAACAGGTGTGCTGCTGCTGAAGATAGCTATGGACACATATTCCGTCCAGGAAGCTGCATGCATGGCCGCCTTAGTTCTCCTGGGCTTTATTGTATGGCAGAAATCAGGTGAAAAGGGGCCCTTTTTATATATCCTTCTTTTAATTGGCATGAAAAATATACCTGTCAAAAGGGTCTTCCGATTAGGTTTTGCCGTCTGGAGCGTTGCTTTTATCATGCAGGTCCTATTGGCCCTGGCAGGAATACGCACCGGAACGGTTATGGCGCATAAAAAACTGGGGCTCGGGCATATCCTGCGCTGGTCCATGGGATATTCGCATCCAAACGTATACCATATCTCCTTTGTCATCCTGATTGCATTTTTATTATATACCTTCCGTCTGGAAGGCAAAAGGCTGGTTCAGGCTACAATACTTTGTTTTATTGGAAACCTTTATATTTTTTTATACTCCGTAAGCTATACGGGATTCCTTTTTGCTTCGGTTTATCTGATAGTGAATTTATACCTGAACCTCAGGAAACGCCGTACAAAAGCAGAGGACATAATGCTCTATTCCTTATTCCCCTGCTGTGTCCTGTTTTCGGCCGCCGGCCCGCTTATACTGCGCGGGAAATTATTCGAGCTTTGCGACAAAGCATTGAACAGCCGTTTTTCCCTGTCAAGACGCTATATGCTGGAAGGAACCTGGTCGCTTTTCGGCAGCCGGCAGATGCAGATACGGGAACAGAGTCTCAATTACACTCTGGACTGCTCCTATACGTATTTACTGATGTACGGCGGCCTTATTATTTTTGCCGTCATGTGCATCGGTTATTTAGGGCTGATCCACTGTTATATAAAAAAGAATAAAAACAAAGAACTGGCAATTATCTTCGGCCTGATGATTGCGGGTATTTCCGAACCTTTTCTGTTTAATACAGCCTATAAAAACTTATCCATGATTTTCATGGGCAGCTTTTTCTTTGAAATTCTGGAAAAATATAACAGAACGGATTTTCAGATACACCTTATAAAAACCAGTGATAAAGAAATTGATCTTTCTGTCTGCAACAGCCTGGCCGGAACCGCAGGGCAGTTAAGGGATTTTATCAGCCGGAAAAAAATACTCCTGGCCGGAATAGGGATTGCCGCCGCGCTGGCAGCCGGCGGATTGTATGCAACGTTTGCGGAAAGGCCGGACAGTATTTATATATTAAAGCAGGGCAGCGACAGATACGAAGAAATCGTTTATCTGGATATTGACAATCTGCCGGAAAATTTCCGCAGCCGCATCATCAGTTATAAAGATCCCCAGACGCCTATGTATAAATTTCAGGGAAATATGCTGACACTGGAATATGCAAGGGGGATTATCAGCAGCGGATTATTTGCGGGTTTCTTCGTTCCCGGCTTATATTCCGCGGCTGCTTATTTGGCAGCACGAAAAATAAAGTAAATGTGTCAGGAGACAAACTGTGAAAATATTAATGGTTAACAAATTCCTCTATCCCAACGGCGGATCGGAAACCTATATTTTTAAATTGGGGGAGGAACTGCTTCGGAACGGACATAAAGTAGAGTATTTCGGCATGGAACACAACGGCCGGATTGTCGGCAACCGGGTGCAAAGCTATACCGGCGCTATGGACTTCCATACCGGGAAATCAGCCAGGCTGCTTTATCCGTTCAAAATCATTTATTCCGCCGAGGCCAGACGCAAAATAAGGAAGGTCCTGGAAGACTTTAAACCGGATGTAGTCCATCTGAATAATTTTAATTTCCAGTTGACACCTTCTATCATTTATGAAATAAAAAGTTTTGACAAAAAGCATAAAAGGAATACCGTCCTCCTGTATACGGCACATGATTATCAATGGGTCTGCCCGAACCATATGTTCCGTATTCCGGGAAACGGACAGTTATGCATGGAATGCGCTGCGGGGAAGTATGGAAATTGCGCCAAATACCGTTGTATCCATAATTCGAAAATAAAAAGTATCCTCGGAAGCGCGGAGGGAATCCTATATAAAACTTTAAAGACATACCGCAAAGTTGACCGCATTATATGCCCGAGTGAATTTATGGTCAAAGCCTTGTCGCTTAACCCGATCCTTAAGGATAAGACCGTCACTCTGCACAATTTTATTGACATCTCCCCGGATAAACCGGAATACGAAAAGAAAAACTATGTCTTGTACCTTGGGCGCTATACAGAGGAAAAAGGCGTCCTGACATTGCTGGATGTCTGCAAAGAACTGACAGACATTCCGTTCGTATTTGCAGGAAACGGCCCGTTAAAGGAACAGATAACCGGCTGCCCCAATATAGAGGAACGCGGATTTCTCCAGGGCGCGGAGTTAAAGCGCGTGATCATGGAAGCCCGTTTTATCGTCTTTCCATCCGAGTGGTATGAAAACTGCCCCTTTTCGGTTATGGAAGCACAAATGTACGGCACTCCTGTTGTCGCGTCAAATCTTGGAGGCACCCCGGAACTGATCCGCCATGGCATAACAGGGGAATTGTTTGAAAGCGGAAACAAAACGGATCTGAAAAACAAGATTACGAAACTGTGGAACAATAAAGAACTTTGTATGGAATATTCAAGAAACTGTAAAAATATAACATTTGACACCTTAGCAGAATATACGGAAAAAATGGTAAGAATATATAAACAGGAAAAACAGATAAAGGCAAATAAAAGCCAATAAAAAACAAACAAAAAGACAAGTCAGAACAGGAATCAGAACAGATAAATAATTGCACCTGCGGTGGAATAACCGCAGGCCGCGGAAAGGCATGGTCTAAAGATGGCAAAAAGGACATTATACGGGACAGTGATCGTGACATACAGGTGCAATGCGCGCTGCAATATGTGTGATTGTTTTAAAGATCCCACAAAACCCGGCGAAGAAATCACTTTGGACGATATAAAGAAATTACCGGAAATGGCTTTCACGAATATTACCGGCGGAGAACCTTTTGTACGTCAGGATATACCGGATATTGTACGGGAACTGTATAAAAAATCGGATCGTATCGTCATCTCTACAAACGGTTACTTTACTGACAGGATTATTAACCTGTGCAAAGAATTTCCCAGCGTCGGAATCCGCATAAGCATTGAAGGGCTGCAGGAAACCAACGATAAAATCCGTGGAATCCCGGACGGATTTAACCGGGGATATAATACCTTAAAAACCCTGGTTGACATGGGACATCCTGACGTTGGATTCGGTATGACCGTGCAGGATATGAACTGTGAAGATCTCGTGCCTTTATATGATATTTCCAATGAACTCGGTATGGAATTTGCTACAGCAACACTGCACAACTCATTTTATTTCAGGAAAACGGACAACAAAATTGACGACAAACAAAAGGTAGCCGAAAACTTTGAGAAACTGATCAACAAACTGCTGAAAAGCAGTTCACCCAAGAAATGGTTCCGTGCTTATTTTAACCACGGGCTTATCAATTATATATACGGCAACAAACGGTTACTCCCGTGTGATATGTCAAAAAATGCCTTTTTTATCGACCCGTTCTGCGATGTCATCCCATGCAACGGCATGGAGAAAAAAGCAGTGATGGGAAACCTGAAAAACCAGACGTGGGAAGAATTGTGGAATTCCAAACAGGCGGAAGAAGTCCGGAAATGTACGAAAAACTGCGACCGTAACTGCTGGATGATAGGCAGCGCTTCCCCTGCCATGCACAAATACATTTGGGTTCCCGGCTGGTGGGTACTCAAACACAAATTTTTAAAGGGCGGAAAATACAGTTTAAAAGAAAACAGATTTATATAAGGGACTGCATAACGGAAAGATATGGGGCTTCTGCATGAAGAAAATTGCATCACAATTAAATTACATTTTCAATAAAAAGGAAAAAATTAAGATACTGTTTGTGCTGCTTATGGTCATTATCGGCAGTTTTTTTGAATTGATAGGAGTTACAAGTTTTATGCCTTTTATCGAAATATTGATGGACGAATCGGTAATAAGGGAAAACGAATATCTCAATTTCTTTTATGAAATATTCCATTTTTCTACGAACCAATACTTCCTGGCTGCTTTAACAGGAGTTATTATTTTCATTTATATATTCAAAAATGTTTTTCTTGCTTTGGAAAAGAATATTATATATCGTTTTAGCTATAAAACGCAGTTAAATATATCCACGAGATTATTAAAGGCTTATATGGACGAACCATATACCTTCCACCTTGGCAAAAATATTGCGGAACTGCAGCGAAGTATGCAGGAAGATACGGATTTGTTTGCCAAAGGTATTATCCATATCCTTGAATTGGTTATGGAACTGACCGTATGCGGTGTTCTCGGTATTTACCTGTTTATCGTCAGTAAATCCATCGCGGCTCTGGTGCTCATCATGCTGCTTGTATGTACAGGTACTTTTGTGATAGTATCTAAGAAATATTCCGCAAGGATAGGCGCCGAATGCCAGAAATATAAGGGGAAGCTTTATCAGTGGATGAATCAGTCCCTGGGAGGGATCAAAGAGGTAAAGATATTAAACCGGGAGGAATATTTCATAAACGAATATCAGAAATATTTTCACAAATTTGTCCATGGCCTTAGAATAAACCGCCTCATCGGTGAAATGCCCCGGTATTTTGTGGAAGCTTCCTGCATGACAGGGCTGCTGGTGGCCATACTTGTAAAAATGTTTTTCGGTTACAATGACATTACCGTATACATCCCTCAGCTAACCGTGTTTGCCGTCGCGGCTTTCCGCCTGCTGCCTTCCGTCGGGAAAATCAGCGTGCATGTAGCGGATATCCTGTATTCGCTCCCTTCTTTCGAATTAATCTATCACGATTTAAAGGAAATTGAAGATATACCGGCTAAGACAAAGGATAAAGTCAATGACTGGAAATTCGAAGATGCCATATATATTAAAGAAGTTGCTTACCATTACCCTGATTCCGAAGATCTGGTCATTAATTGCGCTGATTTTACAATTCCAAAGGGGGCTACCGCCGCTTTTATCGGCTCTTCAGGCGCGGGCAAGACTACTATGGCAGATATTATTCTCGGCCTGTTGGAACCCAGCGCCGGCCAGGTATTAGCGGACAGGATGGATGTCCATAAAAATCCCAATATATGGCACCGTTCCCTTGGGTATATCCCACAGGTAATTTATCTTTCCGACGATACTATAAGGAACAATGTCGCATTTGGGATCAGCCAGAAGGGGATAGACGATACGGCAGTTATCGCTGCACTAAAAAAAGCCCAGTTGTATGATTTTGTCATGGGCCTCCCCGAAGGGCTGGACACTTTTGTAGGAGACAGGGGAATCCGTCTTTCCGGCGGGCAGCGGCAGCGTATCGGAATTGCAAGGGCGCTTTATCATGATCCTGAGATCCTGGTCTTGGACGAAGCGACCTCCGCGCTTGACAATGAAACGGAAGCGGCTGTTATGGAATCCATTGAAAACCTCCAGGGGACAAAAACCATGATTATTATCGCCCATCGGCTGTCGACGATAAAAAATGTGGATATCATTTACGAAGTATCAAACGGAAAAGTAATACAGAAATCATCGGAAGAGGTTTTTGGAAAATGAAAATTGTGTTTGTTGTTCCCGACATGGTTGGCGGCGGCACGGAACGGATAGTATCTCTCCTTGCAAATGAATATGCCCGGAAAGGAATCGATACCGCGGTTCTGATATTTGCCGGAAACACGGTGGAATACCCGCTGGACAAACGGGTGGAAGTAGTCATTTCCGGAGGCCCCTCGGGCGGTAATCCTATAATAAGATTGAAAAGGCTGCGGTTTATGCGTGAATACTACAGAAAAAACAGAGACTGCGTTATTTTTGCCTTCAGCGTTATGGGAGCCGTATTTTCGGCAATAGCCACTTTAGGCGAAAGGCATCGGACTCTGGTATCGGAAAGAAGCAATCCCGATGTATATGACCATAAACGGATACGTGATTTCTTTTACCGAAGAGCCGATAAAGTGGTCCTGCAGACAGAAGATGTATTAAAATACTTCGGCAAAGGAATAAGAAAAAAGGCTGTCATTATTCCTAATCCGGTTGATCCGGCGCTGCCGCCCGTGTTTACCGGAAAACGAAACAGGAAAATATGTTCCGTGGGCCGGCTGGAACCCCTCAAGGATCACAGAACAATGATAACCGCTTTTCATGAGTTTCAGAAAGATTTTCCGGACTACACTTTGGAAATATATGGGAAAGGCAGCTTGGAAAAGGAACTGAAAACCATGGTAAAAAAGCTGTGCCTGGACAATAAAGTAAATTTCCATGGGTTCTGTCCGACAGTCCTGGAAGAAATCCGCGGACATGCTATGTATATTTTATCCTCCAAGTTTGAGGGGATCTCCAATGCACTGGTTGAAGCCCTGTCTATGGGTATGCCGGTAATCGCAACAGACTGCCCGGTGGGCGGGACAAGAATGTGCATAAAAGATCATGAGAACGGTATCCTTGTGCCGGTAGAGGATTCCGGGGCAATGGCAAATGCCATGAGAGAATTGGCTTCCAATGAAAGCCTGTCACAAAAACTTGCTCAAAATGCTGCTAAATCAAGAGAAAAGTTTTCTATAGAACGGATAGCGGAACAATTCCTGGAATGTATGGAGGACGACGGATAATCATGCGTATCCTGTTAATAAACCCTATTTTATATACATCTGAAACAGATAAAATCCCAAAAGTATCCTCCATAAAGGATACGATGATTTACACCATGTGCCTCGGCTTCCAGGAAAACGGAGATGTCCCCGTTTTAGTCGCCGCATCGGATTACAAACCCTGCACGGATGAAGAATATCCTTTTGAAGTGGTCTGGCTGGACACCGCATTAAAAAAAATCTTTAAACCCAGATGCCTGCCATGGATGCCGGGGCTTGGAAAATATATAAAAGAAAACAAAAGCAAAACAGACGGAATTATAACAAGCGAAGTTTTTTCCCTCTGTTCCCTTACCGCCGCGTTAATAGCGCCGGAAAAGACCATAATCTGGCATGAACTCGGCTCCCACAATAAAATAATGCATTACATCCCGTCCAAAATATGGTATCATATAGTCGCAAGACTTTTTTTCCGGAAAGTTCCGATTGTTGCCAGATCTGAAAATGCAAGACATTTTATCAGCAGGTTTTGCCCGCAGGTTGCGAAAACAATTATTGACCACGGAGTAAATATACATCAGATAGAAGCGACGGCGGAAAAAGAAAATCATTTCGTTGTAGTTTCCCAGCTTATTGCCCGGAAACGCATTGACCGGACAATAAAAGTGTTCGCCGACTTTATAAACCAGGGCGGCGATCGCCGGCATTATTTTCTGGATATTGTCGGGACAGGGGATAAAGAACAGGAACTGAAATGCCTGGCGGAAACCTTAAGGATACAGGAAAAAGTAATTTTTCACGGCCGATTATCCCATCCGGCAATGGCCCCGATTGTCGCAAAAGCAAAAGCCATGTTGGTGTATACGGAAAAGGACAACAGTATGGTGTCTATTGTAGAGAGTATTGCAGCCGGAACTCCGGTAGTGACGACTCCGGTTCCCTTTAATTCTTCTTATATCAAAGCGGAACGCCTTGGAATTGTTGCCGCTGAATGGGATAAGGAAATTCTGGACAGAATTTGCGACCAAAACGAAACATTTGTCCAAAACTGTATCGCTTACCGCAGCAGACTATCCGCATCCTATTGTTCCGGGCAGTTTACGGAAATAATTAAAGAGCTGAAAAATAAATAAATTACACGGAGGAAGGTTCTTATGCGCGTATTATATATGTCACATCGATATCATACCAATCAGAATACAATCATGAAAGGCTGGGTAGAAAACGGGCACAAAATATGTTTTTTAAGCCAATATGCCGGGAAAATAGAGGACTATACCTATGTACAGCCGATCATAGTCGGATATTCTGCCCTTTTCCGGCTTATCGATTATATTTATGTCCACATTTTATTCCGCAAAAATCCTTATGCCATGGATATGAAATTAAAATGCGGCGTCCCCCCGATATTCAGGCTCTTTAAAATAATCAAAGAATTTAAACCCGATGTGGCTATTTTACGGGAACGTTCCGTATACACAATCTGCACGACCGCAATATGCCGCCTCCTCCATATCCCGGCCATTTTATATAATCTCAGCCCTGTCTGGGATAAGCCCCGGAAAATGGATCTGGCACATAAAATCGTATGGAAACTGGTCCCCGAATACCGGATGACCCCTTCCCTCCTGGTAGGGACTGATTATTCTGGCCTTGTCAAAGATGAAAAAGGATATTTCGCGCCGTTTTTGATGGAACCAAAGGTATCCCCTGAGAATAAAAGCTACTTCAAAAACGACAGGATTAATATTTTCAGTATCGGGAAATATTTAGAGCAGAAAAATCATTTCATGATGATCAAGGCAGTAGAGGAATTGCTCAAAAACTATCCTCTTCATCTTACAATAGCCGGGGAAGTTTCCAATAATTTTCACAGGGAGCACTTCCGGAAATTGAAAAAATACATCAAAGAGCATCATTTGGAAAAGCACGTTACTTTATTGCAAAACCTGAATAAGGAACAGGTTTTTGCACAATATGCCCAGGCAGACATCTATGTGCTGCCCGGCACCCACGAAGCGGCCTCCGTTACCATGATAGAAGCGATGGCTTTTTCCGTACCTGCTGTCAGCGGCACGGATAACGGGACCGCAAGCTACATTGAAGAGGGAATTAACGGTTATGTATTCAAAGACTGTTCCCTGGAAGATTTGAAGAAAAAACTTGAACTTATAATATGCGACAGGGAAAATATCCCGAAGATGGGAAAAGCAGGATATGAACATGTGCTTGCCAATTTCCAGTTCGCCAATTATTATCGTGTAGTAGAAGAAATATTGCGCAATTCATAGCTTCACAGCATATGGCACAAAAAGGTCTGCATATAAGGCAGACCTTTTTATACGGCAATAAGCATCCGCCCATTTCAGGCAATCCCATTAGAATGCGTAATATTATACCAGTAAAAGATACCGCTGACCAAATGAATAAATAAAAGTATACTTCCGCCATAATAGCAGAGTTTTCTTTTGGCTGTACTGAATTTATCATTGGATAATATATTAAAATATTCAAACAAAAGCAGCATCCACACAATAAACATGGACAGATATGACCCCCACAGCCAATTCCCATCCATTTCCCTTTTCCCGCTTTCATAGAGCAAAGCACTTTCTCCCCAGGCGCAGAATTCATAACACAGCGCTACCTGGATATGAATTTTTTTGATCAGGTTCCTGAAATCCAATGCTAATATATATAACGGAAAAGAGAACGCTAATAAAAATGAAATAAAAAGGTTCGGCGACCAGTTACCTAAAACGCGCCCGAATCCAATGCCAAACCCGCCGCCGCTATGAATAGCCGTGTCTGCAAAAAAAGAGAAAAAAAGCTGATATGCCAACAACAATACGGCAGGCACAAATGTGCCGGTTATAAAAAAATACTTGATAATTTTTTCTCTTTTCCCTCTATCCATTATAATAGAAATTATAAAATAAAGCCCAAGCCCCGGTATTATCCCCTGCAGAAAAGAAGGTTTAGCAAAAACACTGCATAAATTCAGGAAACACAGAAAAAAATATTCCCTTTTTTCATCTTTTACCGTTTTATCGGATTCCAACAGCCGGATAATAAGGACGAAACATAATATAGAAAATCCCTTTACGGCAATGTTCGTCGGATTATGCCAGACATTTCCGCTCCCCTGTCCCAAATAGTAATATTCACTGAACCACGGTGCATATAAGGGGCCAACTAATAACAAACAGCAAACCCACAAAGACTTAAGACAGGAAGAAAAGGATGATTTTACAAAAAAATCCCATGCCCAAATTACACACCAATAAGCAAAGCAGTTAAAAAGCGCCGTCGTCGTTGCCGCCGCATCCAGAAGTTTAAAGCCCAGTACTTTATAAAATATATTTGTCGCAATATGCCATAACGGATATGCGGCGTAATTCTGCATAAAGTGCGGCAAATTCCGGAAACTGAGCTGCAATGCCCATACCGAATGCCTTTCATAATCCGTATTGCCGACATGCAATACCACATAATAAGTTATGATAAAAATAAATACTGTTCCGAAAAAATACGCACTTATGCGGTTCACTGCATCCTCTGTAGTAGATTTCATCACAAACCTCCGCCTGCTTCCCACCATACAATCTCCGTTTGCCCCATCCTGCCGCCTGCTAAGTTTTCATAAATCACATGCCCTTCCTGCTGCCATATAGACGGGTATTTTTCCGCACATAAATTATTCAGTATACTGTCTTCTTCAAGATAAATATATTTACTTTTCAATGTATTGGTTTCTATTGCATTTTCCAAATAATCCTCTGTACACATGCCAAAAGCCGTATACGCCGGAAAACAGTACAATAAATACAGCTCATCGTTCGGAGGAACTAACGCCACCGTATTCTCCCATCGTCCATTTTCCGAAAACCCCAGGGCTTCTTCCAAAGAGTCCTGAAGAAATCTATAGTCTGTCACATTTTCTGTTTTCACCGGCAAAAATAAAGACGGTTCCTTCGATATCGGCAGCAAAAACAGACAAAGGATCTGAAGCCCCAAATAAACGCTGTTCACTCTTCTTCCAAACATTATACAAATCATATAAGAAAACCCAACTACACAGACCAATAACATGCGGTCCAATTTCCCTGGCAAATATAAAATAATTACTGCCTCATAAATCGCAAACCCTATCACAATAGAAGCGGCTAAAAATATCTTTTTCGCCTTATCCTTCTCTTTTATACACATAATTATCAATATAATCCATTCAATGATAAAACCCAGTACGACAAATATAATTCCCTCCCCGATGGAAAAACTCTCCCGGATTAATTTTACTGCATCTGCATTACACCGGAAAACCCATTCCATTATCGGTTTTATCTCTTTATTTTTAAGAAGTTCCCCAAAATATGCCATCCCGTTGCTGTGGAAAAATTTTGCCGAACACGTACTGGCCAGATAAAAATATAAAAATAACGCCGCTATCGCCAGGAATGCCACCATTACAGAATATACCCACTTCCTGGTTTTATCTTCCCTGCCGAGCCATATCCCTCCCCATACATACAATAAATAAACAAGCAAAAAAGGCCTGCTGATGCCAAAAAAAAGGATCAAAAACGCAGCTATCCCCAATAAGGGAAAACTCCTTTCCGAATCCCGCACTATACGTAATACTATTGCCGTCACGATAATAATCATCGCACATATGCTTCCTTCATTCATACCCGACCATACATGCCGCTCATATGCCAACGACAACACGGAAAACATAGACAAAAAGAAAATCTGCCTGCCGTCCGGCCGTACCAGCCGGCAGAAAACACAGTTTGCCAAAACCACCATAATGACATTTGCTATTATCATGAAACTGTGTGCCTCTGTCCCTGTTATAAAAGAAAACAGCCAATAGGGAATATACGCTGTAATAATCCATGCGCCATAAGACGGGTATTGTGATTCTACTTCATTATAACTGCATACCCCCGTCGGATAACCATACTCCCGCATTACTTTTACAATTTTATGATAAATCACCTCATCGTTCCATGTCGAATTCCACCAGTCAATATCAAATATACTGATTTTTTGTATAATACATAATAACAAAAGCGCAAACACCGGCGTCAGCAAAAAAAGGAAATATAGTATATATTTTTTGTAATTCTTTCTCTTTCCTATCATCTATGCTTTAAATTCCTTCCGCAAATTAATCCTCTGAATTTATTTCTTAACACAGAATATCATGGTAGGATAATCTTTGTCAAGTTTGCTGTTGCCTAAAAAATCCAAAGCAATCCTTGCTACCGCTTACCCTTCTATGCTATTATTTATAAAGACAGACAGAAAATCCGCCACTGGCACCGGCCCACCACCATCACAGGAGTTTCCCAAATGCCTATAAAAAGAAAAACCGCGCTCGTTATCATCTTTCTATTTACACTGATATTATTTTTCTTCCTCACAGGGATTAACACCTGTACTGTCATATACCATAATTTTGACGGTACAGGCGAAATATACACAAAGACATATTTTATCCCCTTTTACAGGCACGAAATTTCACTGGATACACCAATGGAACCTGATTCTTTCCTTTTTTCAGGCTGGCATACGGATCAGCGTGGTTTATACCTTCTGTGTGAATTGGTAGAGACAGGCATTAACCGTGTAGATATTGAGATCCCTTTTGACACAGAAGATATTGATATCAATTTCTTTCTGGAACTCGGCGGCGAATTGAACGGATTCCCGTTATCCCCTGTGGAAGGCGCAGATACTAACTGGGGTGATTATTTTTCCTGCGAAATTATTTATCCTGTAAATAATGTAATTACCAGGCATCAGGAAGAATACATTTATGCATATATGCAGCTTGTCAACGAAGCAATTTTAACCCGGAATTGGGAATCCATCATTGATTTGGTGAACATCCGATCCTTTGCGGACTGGTATCTGGTAAACGAAATCGTACTCAATGCACATATCGGATGGAGCATGTTCGCATACAAACTTCAGGTAGACAAATTATATCTCGGACCTTTATGGGATTTTGACCAGACTTGCGGTGTATCCATATCCTGCGGTCCTGATTATGAAACCTGGTATCCGGCATCAAAAACTCAAAATACCTGGTTCAATACCTTGCTGGAAATGGACGAGTTCAAAGCATTACTGGCCTCCCGCTGGAAAGAATGTCTGCCGGAAATTCAGCATTTTCTCGCAGAAGAACAGCAAAAATCCATTCTTTATCAAAAAGATATCGCTGCAAATTTTGAACGGTGGCCTGCACTTGGCACAACCGTATGGCGTATGCGGAAAGAAATCGGAGATTTTGACACTTACGAAGAAAATACAGCGTATCTCTTTGACTGGTTGGAAAACAGAATAGAATGGTTAAGTTCGGAACTGGGCAGCTACTAAGGCTGCCCATACTTTACGAATCTTCTCGGAATGGCATATACTGCTGCAGTACCCTCCTCTTTCCAAAAATAATATTCCAGCTCCAACATCGGATCTGTAATAATCCGGCTGCGCAAGGCTTCTATTTCCGGATAATAAAGCGCATCTTTATATTCCCTGCCTGTCAAAATATCGCCGGAAGCAAACCGTTTCCCGTCCACCGGCGCCCGCAACAGATAATCCCCCATATATTGCCCATCCAAATAAAAGTCCACCGCCTGGAAATGAAGAAGCAAACGTTCCTCTCCCGCTTCGGCGTAAGCCCGTTTTCCACTTCATAGGAAAGTTTTGCCTCGCTGGACTTAAAAGAATAAGTATCTATTTCATCATCCACAGGAGTGTATAATTTCATTGTCCCGTAAGCATTTTCCCTTTCAAAAGCATCTGTCTGAAATTCCATAATAGCTGCCGATGTAAATTCCACCGCTGTCTCAAAGTAAGAAGAGCCATTAACAACATATACCGGAAACGAAGAAAAATCCTGGCTGTCAGCGGCAATCAAATATATCTGCCCATAGCCCATACACCCTAATTTACCCTCCTGCGGAATTTCTGCCGGGATCAGGAATAAATTGGAATCCTTTCGGAAAGGGATAGGCTGCCCCTGATAGGAAAGCAGATCCTCCGGAATTTCCATCGGTTGTTTTTCATTTATGAATACTTCCATTTCTTCCCGGCTGACCAGTGGACAGCCTAAAAAATGGTTATTTTCCGCTTCGCGGAAAAAAGCAACTGAGCTTCCCAACGCCAGCAAAAAAAGAACAATCGCAAGCGCTTTCCTATGCCGCCTCATTATCCAATATATTCTCCCGTCTGCAATAGCCAATTTACACTTTTAACTCCTGAAATCCCAAGTATGCCTTTCACACTCTCTTCACTGACTGGTGATTTGCCGGTAATCTCAATGATCATTTCCAGACCCGCTTCTGTATAATTGGAAGTGCGGATACGGCTTCCGGAATACTGTTTTTCAACTAATCCCAGCACCTCATCCACAGAAGCTTCACGGCTCCCGCGGATAATTATCAAATATTTTTTTCGCGAATATCCCAAATAAGTAGCCGCAATAACAACAATCCCGATAAACAGGGTGGATATAACGGCTATTTTATGCATCTGGGCGCCAACGCACAGACCCTCCACTATCGACCAGAATAAGAAGAGCGTATCGTTAGGATCCTTGATTGCCGTCCGGTACCGGACTATGGACAACGCGCCGACCATCCCGAGAGAAATTGCTATATTACTGCTGATCATCATCATAAGGACAGCAGCTATCAACAAAATGACAACATTCGTTACAGCAAATCTGTTATTATAACTGACACCGGTATAAGTAATACGGTATGTGATGTAGATAATAAGGGCTATCCCCAATGCTGCCATTAGACAAAATAATATTCTTCCGGCAGTCAATGAAACTATATATCCATCGAACCATTCTAATATCTTTGTCCTGCTCATAATCCGTCTCCTTTTCATGCATTATATAATATACTTTGCATAGACAGGCCTGCTGAGAGCATATTTACTTACGGATACCTGTGTAAGCTGATATTTCTTTAAAATATCACTGATTACTTTCAGCAAAACGCCGTTATACTTTACTTCCAATATAACTTTATCATCCATAACCGAAAAATAAGGCAGTCCCTTGCCAAATATATCTAAATCCGATTCTGAGCACCTTATTTGGCTGTCCAGCGTTATTCTTGTATTATTTTCTACATGCCGGAAAGCAACTCTCTGATATTCAACAATTGTCTTTGGACGATATAAACCAAGAGCAATGAGAGAATATAATTCCCATGCGACTTCGGCTTTATGGTCCAAAAGAAAGGAATACTCCCCATTCATTGCAAGCCTGATTTCCTCTGCCGAGATAAGCAGGCTTTTTTTATGGGAAAGATTGCCGCATTTCTGCTTAATTTCAAATTTCCCTTTGGGAGAATCAGGATTATAAATACGGATCCGCACTTTCTTTCTCCTCTCATCCCAAAATAATCAGCCCCTGTAAAACGAAAGCAAAACCAACGCCAACGGCACTAAAGCCCGGATCCATAACAATACCCTTGTACATAACGCCCCTCCCCATTCCTCTTCCTTCAATGCCGGTTTAAACCTGGGGGAATTTATAAACAGCAGTAATACAAAAGCAGCAAAAACCACAGATGATGCTATTACATAAATCGGAGTGTCATAGGACATTACATTTTCTTTTATGGCATGGAGGCTTTTCAGCCATCCCGGCCCTGTCTTCGGAATAAATTTGCGGACAAAATCAAATACATACCAGTTAGAAAAGAATCCTCCGTTCGTCACATAAAATTTAACAGCTATCCCTATATTAACCGCACATTCCGCCAATAAATTATAAAACAGCCTGTCCTTATTCAGCATAAATAGAATATACAAAAAAGGGAGCAGATAGATAACCCGGTAATGCTTATATTCCGTAAACATAAAAAACAAAAGGAAGGGAAGCACTACGGCATATATCACTCCCTCTGCTTTCTTATCCCACTGATGTATATAAATAAGAAAATACAGACATATCAGGCATACTAAAAATAAAGAAATACTGATTCCTGACGGACTGCCAACCGACATACCCAATACAGCCTCCAACTGTCCGCCCCCAGGCCCCAGGCTCATAGATTCTTTATACATCGGCGCCTTCAAATAAAAAAGATGGAACAAAAACATGGGGCTTATTGTTATCACAATATCCCTTATTATTTTCCACACATTCTTCTGTGTCAAAAGCACAACCGCAGCAACGGCAATCAGGATATACGGTTTTGCTCCTACGCTCAAAGCTGCGAATAGTATAAAATATTTCCTTTTCCCGTCCAGAAGTTTATATACGGCTATTACAAATAAACATATGGATATAATATCCGTCTGTCCTGCAAAATAGACTGCCGTCATCGCAAAGGGGAAAGAGAATGCCAGATAAACAGCCCCTACCCTTTCCTCCGGCCCTTTCCCCATTATTATCATAATCTTATAAGCATAAAAAACTGTGAACATATAAACAGCCGCAACAAATATTTTCGAGTACAGCAAAGTCCATGCGTGCCCCACTGCAGCAATACCGAAAAACCTCTGTAGAATCCATATCGGAAGATTCCAGACTGCCCACGGAAGCAGTGCCAGATAATTCGACCCCATATATGCACTGTCCAGATTATAAATATTCTCCGCACAATACTCATAATAGTGATACAATTTCCCGTCAAACAAGCAATCCCACAGGTTCAAAGACCATGCTGTCAACGATTTCAAATCTATATATCCATATGAAATAAATATAAGCCCGCTTACGAAAAAGGAAAACAAAAATAATGGAAAGAAATAACTCTTTCTATACTCTGCAATTTTTTTTGCCATTCCGTCCCTCCCTCTTCTTTCCCTTATATAACATACATGTCCTCTTAAGCACATCCTCCCAATTATACTTGGAACATATATAATCCTGAACCCCGTTTTTGTAATTCCCCACTTCCTCACCGTGATCCAGAAGGAATTCGAGATTTTTCTTTAAGTCAGGGACACTCCCCTTTTTAAAGGAAACTGCCCTGTCCCCCACCACTTCAAGATTCTCCGCAATATCGCTGACCAGACAGCAGTTTCCATAGCTCATTGCTTCCAGCAGGCTGATTGCCATACCTTCCACATCACTCGGCAGCACAAACAAATAAGCGTTGGAATAAAGTTCCTCCAGCACTTCCCCCTGCACGAAATCCGTCATAAGAATCCTTTTATCCTTTTGGGCCATCCCCTTTATTTTCTCAATATATTCCACCGAATGGCTGCTTCCCCCTGCAATCACTAACTTCTTATCCGTAAGGATTTGTCCATATGCCTCTATCAGATAATGCAAACCCTTCTCAGGCACCAGCCGCGCAAGAAACAGGACATAACCGTCCTTCTCCAGCCCGTACTTCTCCTTTATCAGTTTCACCGGCCTGGGAACGGGCATATTAATCCCGTTTGGGATATAATGCGTATCCCTGTTGTAAGTCTGCTTAAAATATTTCTGCACATTCTTCGACAGTACAATTACTTCATCTGCATATTTCGCAGCCATTTCTTCTCCGAACTTCAATACAAAAGAAGCAAACCTTCCCCACTTTGCCCTCTGCCAATCCAATCCATGTATAGTGGCAACCGTCCGTATACCAAATATTTTCGGAATCCATAACATAGCGCAAGGCCCCTCTGCGTGATAATGGATCACATCATACTTCCCGAACAAAGCCCGCAAAGTCGCCAGAAAAGAATAAATGATCGCATTCAGTTTCCCGTTACGGAATGTTGGGACAACAATAATCCGTATCCCCTTATAATATTTCCCCCGCTTCCCTGACGTATCAAATTCCTTTCCGGATACATGATAGCCTGAACGGTTATATGCATCCACAGAATACCCCTTTTCGGCCAGGCGTGTCGCCAGCTCATTAACCACCACCTCAACCCCGCCCTCCCTGGAAGGTATCCTCTTCTGCCCAATCATTGCCACCCTGAATTTCTTTCCCATGAATCTATCCTTCCTCTTCGGAAACCATTATGCCGTGACGGCAAACGCATGCCTGTACAAAATGCACAAATACCGCTTTCATAATTTGTCTTTTCGGCATAAATCCTCATCACAGCATAACCAATCACACCACATTCCCCTTATGGTCCATCAGCACCCACCCCGCCCACAAATCGTGCATCCTTTCCGGGTCAAACTTCTGGGTATTTTTATGAATCCACGGCCTTATCATAACCTTTTCCCGGTTTCCGTTCAGCCTGGCCCCCCAGAAACTGAACGTGGAATTTGCACATATATTATGCTTACAATTACTCATCAGCCAGATATCATAAAAACTGTCCTTTCCCCTGTTCACATCCACCACCGTATACTCATCCCCTGCAAACACTTCCCTCGCGTACCCCGTATCATCGGAAAACACATAAAAATGCGCCCTGGGATAAAGCTGCTTCATCTCCCGGATCGCCCCCTTATAATAATCCTCCGTGCAGATCCCCCCAAACATCGCCGCGTTTTCCGGATCCAGATAATCCCCCCTGCGGACATGGATACTGACAGACTCCGCCTGCCGCATCTCCTCTGCCAGCCTTACATTACTGCTGTCCGCACCCGGCGGAAATTTTATCGTCTCCCTCAACTTCCCCAAAATATCCGCATAATATTTCTCACAGGCAAAATACCCGCAAAGATACCTATCCCTGTATTCAAAAATTTCCGGATGGTACATATCCGTCTCCTGAAAAACCTTCCTGGAACCCGGAAACAATTTCCCTTTTATTTTCGCCCCTAAGCTGCCGTCCCCCACCAGCGCTTCCTTTTCTTCCCGCGTACATATTTCATAAGGCAGCCCTTCAAAATAATCCAGCTCCAACTGCCGTCTGGCATACACCCTGTCCTGCCGGCTGCTCTCCGTAAACCATGAAATATCCAGCCTGGCATCCGCCCCAATATTCAAAAACTTCCGATATAGCGCATACTGCTGCATCTGATTGCCCAGCCCGCCTGCAACCTGTATAATAATCATTGCTTTCCCGCCTGTTTCTTTCCCTTCCACTGAATCAAACTGTTTCAGCCTGCAGGTATTCCATTACCTCTTCTTCTGAGAGATGGTATTTCTCCTGTAGCTTTCCGGAAATTTCACCGTCTGATAACCCAAAATCCCGGTACGTAGAAATCGCTCCCCAAATTTTACCTTTTTCAATACCTTTTTCAATACCTTTTTCAATACCTTTTTCAATATTCTCCTGATCACGCATTAACAATGTCATATATTCGTGCCTCCATTCCCGGTTCCTTTTTGCTTCCTTTACCGCTTCTTCCAGCCTCATGACAAAGGAATCCTCCGATTTTCTCCCGGCTACATAATCCAAAAATGCTCTCAGTTCCCTGCTTACATCCTCCATCCCGCTTTCCGAATTCAGGAATACTTTTACGGCACCGTCACCCAACCGGATATCTTTATCTTCCTTACAGAAATTTTCAAAGGTATAGATATGCCTCCCCCCGGAAAATACATCAAACGGGCATATAAAAATAACATAACTCCGGTTTAGCTGTTTATATGTCTGCCCCCTATCTATCATCTGCAAATCTATCATACTCTGATAATACCTGCTTCTTCCGGGAAGCTCCTTCGTGTTTACCACCTGCATTTCAATGTCATAAACAGTCCCTTTGCCGTCTTTTATATATACATCCAGCCTCACGCTTTTCGCATCGGCATCTATCCTGATTCCCTTTTGCAGTTCGGGATATTCAATATGGTCTATTTCCAGTTCCGGAAATATCCTCTGCAGCAGCCCTTTGCACAATTCCGGATCCTGCATAACTTTTCCAAACAAAAAATCATTGGATATCCCCAATCCTTCCCAAATGCTATTAGCTGCTGTTTTATTAACCGCTTCCTCCTTCACGCCGTCACGCCTCCGCCTTTTCCCGTTTGTTTATTTATTTTGTCCAGTCAATAAATTTTATCTGTTTTGATGTATAACTACTTTTAATATATCATGTAAAATTACTTATAACAATACAGTTCTTTTTAAAATTTCCTTTCCTCAGTTAAATTTTCCTACTGGCTCCCCTTGCAGGCATATGGCTGCCCCTGCTGGGATGAAAATATCAGAACCTTTATGAAAGAGGGCTCTTATTCCAACTAAAAGCCATCCATAACAGCCCACACCTCCAAAGCTGCCCCCAATGCCCACGGATATGCCCCATATACCTGCGGATACTGGGAAAAGCCCATACACTCCCCCAGACAGTTATATACCCTGCCGTCCCTTTCACTAGCATCCAGGAACCTCACCGCACCCTGCAGCATTTCTTCCCACTTTTCCCTATCCCCGCTGCCGCCGCACCTGTCCTCTCCCCCTCCGGCTCCAACCGCCGTCATAATTCCCATTCCTTCCGCCCGCGCTGCTCCCTCAGGCACATCCTGCCCGCATTCCAGCCAAAACTGCAATGCCCGTGCAATCATCGCCGTTGCCGAACTGTCCGCCGGCCCCTCCATTGCCTCCAACTGCCAGGAAAAACCGCCGTCCTCCCTCTGGTATGGCCGCACTGCCTCCAATAATGCTCCAAACGCCCTTTTCAGTTCCCGGTATTCCTCCTCATAGACAAACGCACCCCCCATCCCCTTCTCTCCGCCATGCCCATCCATCCTGTTATTTCCATACGCCTTCCTACCTTCCTGCAGCCAGTAAAGCACACCCTGCATCCCCATAAGAAGCCATCCTACTGCGCGCCCCCATCCGATAATCCCGTACTTTTCTTTTTTTTCATGCTGAAACCCATGATAAGGCAGGCCGCTTTTTGCATCCATCCCGTACGCCAGCATATTTTTCACCTGGACCAGCGCCAGTTCCACCGCTTCCCGCTTCCCGGACTTCACCCCGTACATAGCCAGGAACGGGCACATCATCCCTATCCCATCCACATACACATGCCCGTTCCCCTGCATCGGCCGGTACGGAATACTTCCCGCCCCGTCCGCTTCCTTCTTCCCCAAAGCCAGTAAATAATCCGCCAGCCTGTCCGCCCCCGCCTTATACTTCCCCTCATTCGTTGCCTCATACAGCCAAAGCAGCGCCGTCCCGCAAAGCGTATCGTCCAAATAGTAAACCGGCATCCCCCGGTCTATCCACCGGTCGAAATACTGCCTGACCGCACCGATTATCCTACTGCCTTCCGCGCCCTTTCCATTTCCTGCAGGTTCCCTGTCCGCCTCACATTCTTTGCTCCCGGCAGGCCCTTGGCCCTCTGCGCGCTCTTTACTCCCGGCAAACCCCGCGTCCCCTGCAAACTCCCTGCACCTCCACAGCTCCGTCAGCCCATTAGCCAGCAAACCTGTGTCCCAGAATATACCGTCATCCGGCGGCACATAGCGCCCGGCAGCCTTTTTCAGCCTGTCCTTCCATCTCCGCTTTGCATCTTTATCATAATAATGAAGCAGTTCATAAACGGCTTCCCTTTCCATCCTATACAGCCTTTCCCGATCCATCTTCCCTCTCCATACAATCACTGTGAAAAAGCATCCCTGCCCTCATTTTCATTACTGACGATGCCGCATATGCGGGCATGGGAATTTCCTAATTATTGACAATCCGCTCCGTTTCCTGCATCTGGCCGTCCCGGACAGTCCCGCATGGCCTCAATGATATATCCGCCTGTGCGGTTGGTACACTGTACCCTCCCGATATCCCCTGGCTGCGCAGGAAGATGCAGAGTGCCAACCGCACAGGTGGAAATTATTCCACAGCCACCTTACACCGCTTTTTATAACACGCTATGCCGTATCTGTAAATAGTTTTCATTCCGTCATCCAAAAGGGTTTCCTCATAATTCCGGTCTTTCATCTGCCGCAATGCCTCCTCACATGCAGCGTCAAAAGCAGTGCCCTCCGCATATTTAAGCTCAATCACAATACCGGTTCCGCTGTCCTCTATTTCTACACAAATATCGCTGTACCCCTCTCCGTATTCCACATTGGATTTAACCTTCCAACATCCCATATTCGCAAAGATCCCCAGCAAAATACCGTGATAAAAATTTTCTTTCATCTCTTTTTTGACATTTGTATCGCGGATGCTGATAGTTTTTCTCAAATACGATGTAAACCCCGCCTCAATGGCAGCTACATCTTTTTCCTCAAACGCCCGGCAAAAGCATTCCAACTCCTGACGGTTTTTCAAGGTTTCCTCCCGGAACCACTTTCGTATCTGCCGGATATATTTCCACCGCACTTCCCTGTTTGGAATTACAAGCCCTGTCCTCCCGTTTTCCGCCTCCCCATCCTGCGTCAGATATCCCGTTGTAAAAAGCAGGCTCCAGAGATTATCCATATCCGAATCCAAATCCCTGTAAGTCAGCTCCTGGTGAATTTCCTTTTTTACACTTCCCCCGCCAATCAATTTCTCGATTTCATCTCTGGTAACTGCATCAGCCCTGTTTATGAACCTCCTGACAATATCATTGCTGCTCGTATTTATCCAATAATTGCACGGACTTACAGAAGACGACATCCGCAATGCATGGCAGTGGCTTATTACATCCCATGGACAGTAGATCTCCAAACCGCCAAACCGGTAACCGTCATACCATGCTTTTATTTCCCCATACTTATCCATAAGCCCATAATATGCCAGCAAATCCCTGACCTCTGAGTCCGTAAAACCAAAGTATTCGTTATATGGAACATCGGACACTGTATATACATTAAAATTGTTAAACCCTGTAAAAATACTTTCCCTGGAAATCCTCAGACATCCCGTAAGTACAGCAAAATACAGGCTGTTGTTCGTTTTGAGCGCCTGGCCGAACAGCCCTCTGATAAACGCAACCATAGCATCATAATATCCTGACTGATATGCCTTATCAAGGGGCACGTCATACTCATCAATCAGGATCACTGTTTTCTGCCCATAATGTTTTTGCAAAAAACGCGACAGCATCAGCAAACTGTTCTCAAGCAGCCCGTCGGGCATAGCAAACATTCCCTTATCATCCAACTCAACTAATTTTTTATACTGCAGGCGATCTGTCTCCGATAACCTGTCACTTTGTGCAAGAAACAGAAAACGCGATGCCTTATCGCCTATGACGGAACGCATTTTCTCCTTTGCCCCGTCAAAGGTATCACTCTCCACACTTTTCAGGCTAACCGATATAACCGGGAATTTCCCCATATACTCGTCACAGATCTCCTTTTCCCCCGAAATTTCCAGCCCGTCAAACAGTGTCCTGTCGCTGCCTGTCTCAAAAAAATTTTTCAGCATGCTCATATTCAAAGTTTTCCCGAAACGTCTCGGGCGTGTAAACAAATTTACATACGCCATATGTTCCAGAAGCCCTTTTATCAGCCCGGTCTTATCCACGTAGTAAAACCCCTCCCTGCGGATCCGCTCAAAATCCTCCATCCCCATAGGAAGCCTTGCCTTCCCTGCCATGCCGCACCTCCTCCTGCCCATCACCTTCTGCAAACGCAAGCAAAAGTTTACGAAGCCCGCCTGCGCAAAACCCCGCAAACATACCGGAACTCCTCGCACCGTCCAAACACCGCCAGGAACACACCGTTATACACCGCGGAAATCAAAACCACCATAACCGCAAACACCGGAACGGACACCTCCGCCATCACCAGCCCCTTCAGCCATACCAGCAGTGCCAAAACCCCGGCATTTACCCCTATGTATTTCACCGAATCCTTAAAATATACATAAGCCGTCCTGCCAAAGCAGACCCTATAAATAATAAAAGGCTTCGTAATATTCGCAATCATTCCCGAAACAATCGTCCCGATATAAATACCCACCAGCCCGATCTTTTGCACCAGCACAATGGAAATAACAAGGTTCACCGCCCCCTGAATCAACGTCAGATACTTATCCTGTTCAAAAACCCCCGCCGCCGTCTTATAATTCGACAGCACTATCCGCTCCCCCTTAAAATAATAATCCACCATGATACACCCAATCACAACATCCGGCAGCACCCTTGCCTCCCCCACCCACAGCGTAATCAGCGGCGTCAGCATCAGATAGAACCCAATAGCGGAAAACCCGTAAATCCAACAGGCCAGAAAACGATACACCCGGAACATCAGATACTGCTTTTCCGTTTTTTCCGTCGCAATCAGGTTCCCGAAGCTGGAAAGCACGGAATTAAATATAATATTGACAAAATTGGAAACCGAAGAAATCACATAATTATAAGTCCCGACAAACCCCACCGTCGTAACGTCAATAAAAGCCCCTATAATCATCGTATCCGTCTGCAGCCGCGCCATATCCCCCACCTTATGGAACACCAGCGCCTTCGTCTGGCTGACAATCTCCCCTACCTCTTCCCTGGAAAGCCTCTCCGCCTCCTTCTCCCGCAGATAAGGATACAGCCTGTCCAGATAAAAACTGGCAAAAATCTTCTGCACCAGCTCCACGCCCGCCGCCGTCAGAAGATACAGGTAAAAGTTAGGCATAACCAACAGCCCGGCTATCTGCAAAGACACCGTAACCGCCTTCGTAACCGTAATGATATTCGTCTGGATGTAATTCTTCTGCTGTGCGTTCACCAGGCTGTACTTATAAGATACGAAGTAAGTACTCACCGTATTAAACAGAAAAATAAAATAATATACCGTCAAATCCCTCCAGGAATTGCTGCCGGGATCTTCTATCAGATATTTTAAAAACGGGGCAATCATTATCCCCAGCGCCGCAACCACACACCCTATCGTGCGGTACGCCTTTTTATACAGCCTCATATAAGACTTGATTTTCTCATACTCATCCCTCGCCACCGGCCCGTACAGGCTATAGTTAAAAGCCGTCCCTATCCCCAGCTCCGCCAGCGACAGAACCGTTAAAATATTCGTGTAATAATCATTTACCCCGGTCAGCGTATCGCCCAGGCGGCTGATAAAGATCTGGCGCAGCAGCGCCCCAAGCAAAAGCGTGACAATATTCCCCAGCCAGCCGAAAGTTATATTTTTTGCCGCATATTTAACTCTTCCCATAACCGCTCCACTTCTTTACCCGACGAAAGCGCCCTCTCTTTATACCCCGGCATCACCCGGCGCAGATCCTGCCGGATGTCCTCCTCATAATCCCTCAGCCATTCAAAAGCGCCAACCAGATCATCCTTTTCCCTAAGCTGCTGCACCGGTATCACGTAGTTCTCATAACTCCCGAACAAATCCTTCGCTATCCCCTTCGCCTTCACCGAATACCCAACCACCAAAGTCGGCACCAGCGAAGAATACGCCGCGATCGTAGCATGGGTCCTTGCCCCGATAAACATACGGCACCTGGCGATATACCCCTTCAGTTCCTCGCAGGAACCATCCCCGGTCCACACTACCCGTCCGCTATCCCGATACGTCTCATACAGTTCCTTTAGCGGCTTCCTGTCGTCATTCCTAGCCCAGACCACATGGGGAATTAAGGCAATCTGCATATCTGTCGTACGGATCACATGCTCTATCAAAGCCTTATAATTTTCCATCGTAATACCGGCTTTCCCCTCACTTCCCTGAATCATCGGGCTCACATTCAGGCCCAAGGTATTCCCCTTTGCAAAGCCTTCCGGCAGCGGCAGTTCTTTTACCCCCAAGGTAAATGCCGGATCCGGGATCAGGCGCAGCTTACCCTCAGGCACCACTTCCTTCAAAGCTTCATACGTTAACGATTCCCTGGCAATGATCAAATCATAAAGGTTCATATCCATTGCCAGCTTCTTCCTTCTTTCTTCACTGGCCGCATCCATACTTTCTTTCTTGCGGTATTCCCCTCCCTGCACATATTCCCCTTTCCCCCCGCTTTCTCCGCTTATCAGCAATTCAGGCTCAATGGAACACCCCAGCAGCACCGTTTTCACTCCCCTGTCATGGAATGCCCGGTTAGCCAGCATCAAATCCTTTACCATCACCTCATAACAGTAATTGTCCCCGCCAATGGAAACCGCAAGGGGGTATTGCATCTTCCCCGGCTTCCGCCCTCCTGCCTGCCGCACATTCTGCCGCTGTCCCTCTGTTTGCTGACACACGCTCTTGCGCCACATCCCTGTTTGCTGACGCATGCTGTTCCGCTGCATGCTCTGCTGACGCACTTCTGTTTTCTGACGCACGCTGTTCCGCTGCACGTTCTGCTGACGCACTTCTGTTTTCTGATGCCCTGCCTGCCCCTGCCCGGCCTGCAGTTCCCCTGCCGTCCGGTTCCCGGAAGCGGAACTTCCCCGCGTTTCTTTTCCGCATCTTTTCCCCGCATACCTGCTAAGCGGCCTTTCAAATACCGCGCGGTAACGATAGCGGATAAAAGACTCCCCATCCCCTGTCAGCTTCCTCCACCCATAATACAACACATGGGCAAACTTATGCCTGGAAAAATGCCTTTCCTCCGCCAGCTCGCAAAGCGCGCCGCCATCCCTCCCCGCAAGGGAATACTTCCGATCCTCTTCCTCACTGTTCGTTATTACCAGCGGCTTATCCTTTAACATATGGCAAAGGCTGTTCACAATCGCCTCACATCCATGGTTCCCGCTTCCCGCATGCATATACAATACTATTTTCTTTTCCGGCATGGCACGATCCTTTCCTTAAAAAGTCCCCATGCCCCGAATGTGTTGCACCACCAGTAATGAAAATGGGAGCAGGGAAACTTTTTTCCAGAGCGTATTTGAAAAATGCTTTCCAGCATATGTGCGTCACAATTTGTGGGAGATTTGCTCCAAATGAAGGGCGCATAGTGGGCTTTGCCCTAAGGGGGTATCAGAATGGTGGATTCCTTAGGGCTATGTAACCTGAATTTGGAGCAAATATCGCGCAAAGTGGGGCGTGCAGATGCTGGGAATGATTTTTCAAACACGCTCTAGTAACTGTATGCAAATAACTTGCGCACCTGCACAGGTTATTTTGCTGCTATCCCTTATGACAATTGAATTTCCGCATTTCTTCCTTCCGCATTATATGCGTCATTACATGCATCATCACATGTATCTCAGACCATCCGGTTAAAATCAATGCACAAATCCTCATAAATATTCACCTTTATTTTATCCTCAAACGTATAAACCGTCACCTTAAACTGGCTCTCTTCCAAATAATATACAAACACTGTCCCGTCTATCGGATTTACAATCCAATATTCCCGTACACCGGCATCCGCATACAGATTCAGCTTACGGACATAATCATGGCTGGAATTGCCGGGCGGCACAATTTCGATAATCCAGTCCGGCGCCCCGGCACATCCCCTGTCCGTCAGCTTCCCCGGGTCGCATATCACACTGATATCCGGCTCCACGATAGTATTCCTGTCCTCAAACAGCTTAACTGCAAAAGGCGCCGGATAGATCTCACAGGAACCGCCCTTTCCGTTCAGATAATTCCCGATACAGATATGCAGATTAGACAAAATTTTCTGATGGATACGGTTCGGCGCCGCCTGGGAATAAAACCTCCCGTCGATCAGCTCTGCCCTGCTATCCTCCGGCAGATTATAATAATCATCCTCTGTATAGTATTCCCTCAGCGGCAATGCCATAATACCACCCTTATCCTTTCCGGTACTGCACCAATGTCATTAACTTAAAAAATCCTTTAACCGGAGGGTTTTCACATGTTGAAGAAAACGGTATAACAGCATATAAAGTTCCGGCACACGGCAATATACCTTAACTTTTATCCGGTATCCTCTGTCCAACTCCCGGAAAACCTCCTTCTTCCCGCCATACTTCCTTGCCAGATGCAGGCAGCGGGCTGCATACTTCCCCTTTTCCTTCCGCTCCCCCCTGGACAGCACCGCCAGTTTCCCCGCTACCAGCATGACTGAAATCAGCAGAATAGCTTCCGCCCGGTTGACCAGATCCGCCCTTTCCACTCTTACAATCTTCAAAGCCCTCTGCCAACAGGCAATCTGATCCATAAAGCTGTCCCGGAATGCCTGCAGCATGGCTCCTTTTTCATTTATATAATAACCATATCCCTCATAACAGCTCCTGCAAAACACCTTCCCCCGCCTTGCCAGTTCCAGCAGGAAAAGCATGTCCTCCCCGACTGTCAGCCCGGTATCAAACCTGAGTTCCCCCACACTCTCCTTCCGGTACAATTTGCTCCAGCACCGTGTATCGCTGTTAAGAATCCCCTTTTCTATAAATTCCTTACCGCTAAGCACTTCGATCCCGGAAAAACCCCTTCTTTCCGGCCCTGCTGCTCCCCCTGCCTGCAAAATACCGCCTTCCGCCTGCCCATCCTCTTTCCGGCTCTTTCCTCTTTTCCTCTTTGCCTTCTCATCCCGGCTTCCCCCATAAAACGGAAAATAACCGCACCCTGCTACATCTCCCGAAGCCTCTTCTATCATACGTACAAGCCGCTCCACCATATCCTCAGCCAAAATATCATCTGCATCCGCAAACATCAGATATTCGCCGCTGCACACCTCCATCCCCAAATTCCTTGCGAAAGACACCCCTTTATTCTCCGTGTGGAACACCCTCACATTCCCATACCTGCCGGCATATCCGTCACAAATCCTTCCGCTGCCATCCACGGATCCGTCGTCAATAAATAATATCTCCAGATTCCCATAGGACTGTCCGGACAGGCTTTCCATACACCTCCCGAGATACGGCGCGGCATTATATACCGGCACAATAATGCTTACCTTTTTCCCATCGCTTTCCATTCCCTGCATCATCCTCATCCAATATGCCAGCCTCACCTGCTACATCTTTGCCAGGCACATACTTCAATTCCTTTTCTTTCCCTTCTTTTGTTCCGCCCGTCATTCCATGCTGTTACATTTCCCCAAAACATCAGCAATACACCCTCTGATGTACCCATCGACTAATTTGTATACATATTCCACATTAAGAATCTGTTCTTCCGTATCTTCTCTATTTGCAAGAACCATAATATCAATATCACTGTCCTGCCCGAAATCACCGCGTGCACAAGAACCATACAAAATAATATTTTGTACCGACATACCAAATATACCCTTCACCTCTTCTGCAAACCGTTCTACCACCGTTCTTATCCTTTCTTCATACATATCTGTTTTTCCCTTCGATAATCAAATCCGCATAGCCCCACCGCCAATCAAAACTTTCTTCCCGCAGAAAGCAAACCCATATTTCCGTATCCGCCCCTCCGGAAATCCTTTTGCCACCAGGTTTGCCTGGTAATCCTTCTCTTCTATCTGCCGGAGCGCCGCCTTCACCGTATCATCCAGCCCTTTTTCGTCCTCATCCTGCACCTTAAACTCCAAAATAATAGCATTCCCTGCTGCCGGAAGCATTCCGGGCTCCAACATAACATCATACCTGCCAAAGCCGCTTTCCCTGTTGGATGTAATTACATACCTGTCAGCCAGTTCCACCATCAGCCCCAGCACAAAACCATGATAAAAATTTTCCGGCCTTTTCTCCGAGGGCCCCTTCCCCGTATCAAAACTGCTAAACATCTCCAAAGTAATCCTGTTCATATAAATATTCATTGCCTTTAAATCATCCGACAGCAATGCACGGATAAAACCATTGTAATCGTCATTTCCGGAAAACCAGTCCTGAACCATATTTTCAAACATAATATGGACTTCCCTGTTCGTCAGTGCCAAGTCATAATAGGTGCGCCCGCTCCTTTCCACGAACTCCGTACCGGCAACCCTCAGATAACCGCAAGCGAGCAGAAAACTCCAGACAGCATTCTTTTTCCTGTACAACTGGTTATAAACAATCTGTTCGTCAATTTCCACATGCAGGCTCCCTCCGCCCAGCAAATCCTCAAAAGCCTGCTTAATATCAGGACTGCTTTCCCTGACCAGCTTTTCCACCAGGCTGTTGGAACTGGTATTCGCCCAATAAGCACCCACCTTCCCCTTATCCAGGAAATGGATGATCGACCAGGGATTATAAATATCCCATTTTTTTCCAAACGAAAATCCGTCATACCAATCTTTTACCTGCTGCCCCTGCCCTGACAAACCATACTCTTTCAACGAAGCAAATACTTCACTTTCCGTAAACCCAAAACACTCCGCATACTTTTCGGAAGTTGTCGTCACCACTTCCAGATTATTAAGATCCGAAAAAACAGACTCTTTACCGATCCTCGTAATCCCTGTCATAATGGCGCGTTCCAAATAAGGATTAGTTTTGAAGGTATAGTTAAACAGGCTCCTCGTAAAAGCTGCCATCCTCTCCCAATATCCGCTGACATAAGCCTCCTGCATAGGCGTATCATACTCATCCAGAAGGATAACCGTCTTTCTTCCATAATATCTGCCGAGAAAATCCGATAAAGACCGCAGCGATGCCGCAGCCGTACTGTCCGGCATATCCGCGGAAACACTCCCAAAAAATGCTTTTTCTTTCGCATTCAGCAGTTCCCCTTTCAAAAGATATTCACACTTATTATACTGCTCCTCTATCATCCGGCAGATACTCTCCCTTGCCCCCGTATAAGTATTCTCTTTAATGCCCGCAAAACTTATAAACAGGACCGGGTAAGTCCCCTGCAGTTTTCTGTATTTATATTCCCCGTCAGGGGATTTTTCCTCCCATATGCCAAGCCCCTCAAACAAATCCCCCCTGTTTGCGTAATTGACGGAAAGAAAAGCCTCCACCATACTCATATTCAGCGTCTTCCCAAAACGCCTCGGGCGGGTAATCAGCGTTACACAATCTCCGCTTTCCCACCACTCCTGTATAAATTTTGTCTTATCAATATAAAAATAATCCTTTTTCCGTATTACCTCAAAATTCTGGTTCCCAATGCCTATCCCCCTTGCCATCCCTGCCATTGCCCCCTTTCCGATCCCCTCCCAGGCAAAAACCCCGTCACATCCTCATCTTATCCCCCAACCGGAAAACCATTCCCATCCCCTTTATCAACACCCAGACCGGATACCGCAATATAAAATAAAGCCCCCGGTTCACCCTGTCCCTCACCTTCACCGGGTTGCGTTCCACGATCCTGCGGTTCTTCCCTTCCATACAAATATCCCGTACCCGCTTCGCATATCCCCGCCTTCCGCCGCGTATCTCATTCTTCAATGCCATCAGCAGCAGCCAGACATATTCCCGGTCGGCCTGCCGCCTCCCGTTTCCGCGCCCTTTTATCCGATATATCTCCCGGACCGTACCATCCAGCGACTGTATCCCGCCATACATCCCCGCATCATACTTGTGTACCATAGATATCTCGTTATAAAAATAATGATAATACAGCGCCCCCTCCATTATCACCAAACGCCTGCAGTCCAGCAAGGCCGGGAGCGTAATATTCACATCCTCTCCCATTGTAATACCCGGATTGGAATACTTCATATTATCAACAATCAGGCTCCTGGAAAACAGTTTCATGCAGCGCGACATAGAAATCTTCCTGTTTTCATGCCCCAACAGATGATCCTTGATCTTCCCTTCCAGATACTTCCCCTCATATACCCCCGGCGCCAGGCCATGGAAATGTTCTGTCTCTTTATAACCTTCTCCCTCTTTATAATGTTTTGTCTTTTTATAACACTTTCCAGTTTTATAATATATCCCTTTTTCGTTATACTTTCTCTTTTTGCAGTATTTTGCCCTGCAACGTTTTGTTTCCTTATCCGGGCGGTCTATGACGAAATTGCAGCACACAATTTCCTTCGCATCCCCCTCCCCGCCGGACAGCCATACGGACATATCCTCCAGCATATCCGGCTCCACCCAGTCGTCACTGTCCACAAAACACAGATAATCCCCTGTACTGGCTTTTACCCCTGCCTGCCACGCACTCACCAGCCCGCCGTTTTCCTTATGGACTACCTTTATCCTGCCATCTCCCCTGGCATATTCATCGCATAACGCCGGACAGCCATCCGGCGAACCGTCATCCACCAGGATAATTTCCAGTTTCTCATAAACCTGCCCAAGTATACTGTCTACACAGCGGTTTAAATATGCCTCCGCTTTATATACAGGTACAATTACGCTGATTGTCTTCCTTGCTTCTGCCATCCGTACCACCCTTCCAACCCTTTATACCAAAAAGCTCCTTAAAAACCGTTCCCGCAATCTGCTATAACCTCTCATCCCCATTGCAAACATTTTAAGCATATCTCATCATTGTATCTCTACACAATAGCCTCAATTCATTATACCCCCAATCTCATCCACTGTAGTTCGCGCAATACCCTATCCTACAGTTCCTTACGCAGCAAAGGCAGCACCATCGCCATACAATAGCATAGGGCAAATCCCCATGCAATAGGATTGGCATAACAAATCGCCACAAAACCCATTCCTGCCCCCGCGAGCCATGCGCCCAGGCTCCTCCCTGCCAGTTCCCCAAGGCCTGACAGCACCGCCTGCACACTGCGCCCCATCCCCTGCAGGGTATTCCGGAAAATCATCAGGCTCCCATGGACCGCAAATAAAACGCTGATACGGCCTAAATACTCCATTGCCCCCTGTGCCGTCAAACTTGCCGATTCCCCCAGCACCAACAGGACAAGCCACCTTTTTGACACAAAAATCACCGCCCATGCCGCCGCACAATACAGATACTGGATGGCCAGGCCGCTTTTCATCCCGCTTTTGATACGCCCATACTCCCCCGCCCCATAATTCTGGGCCGCATAAGTAGCCATCGCCATACCTACACTTTCCATCGGCAGCGTGAACATCTGCCGTATCTTTTCCCCTGCCGTCTGGGCGGCAATCATCACACTTCCCAGGCCGTTGATGGCATCCTGCATAATAACCGCGCCGATAGCTGATACCGAATACTCAAACCCCATCGGAATCCCCACCACACACAGCCTTCCCGCATGACCGGGAGAAAAACCAAGCTCCTCTTTCCTCACACGGAAATAGGAAGTCCTTGCAAAGAGCTGCCAGCCATTCAGCAGGCCGCTGACTCCCTGGCTGATAACCGTCGCTATAGCCGCCCCCGCAACACCCCAGGGCAGGACAGCCACAAACAAATAGTCCAGCACAATATTCAGCCCGCAGGAAACCAGCAAAAAGTAAAACGGATGCCTGGAATCCCCCAATGCACGCAGCACACTGGCCGAATAGTTATACAACACCGGCAAAGGGATACCTATAAAAATAATCCGTATGTAATCCGCCGCCATTCCCAGAATATCTTCCGGCGTATGTATCATCTGCAAAAGCGGGACAGTCAGAACAACCGTCACTGCCATAAAAGCCACACTGATCACCGCTGACAGCCAAAGCCCGTTCCAGAAATAGCGGTGCACCTCTTCCCTCTCCCCCGCCCCGAAAGACTGGGAAACCGGCACTCCGAAGCCAACCGCACAGCCCTGCACAAAACCCAGCACCAGAAAATTCAGGCTGTAAGTCACACCTACTGCCGCCAAAGCGCCCTCCCCCAGGCATCTGCCAATAATTACGGTATCCACAAAGCTGTATAACTGCTGGAACAATGTGCCGAACACTAACGGCAGGGCAAAGAAAAATATCTGCGGCAAAGGCTTTCCGGATGTTAAATCGCGGGTAGCCTGTTTCTGCTCCTTCTTCCATTGCTTTTGGCTGCTTTTCATGTTCTGTCTCCTTAAGATCATTTTTGTTTTCTGCACCAATAGTTTTTACTGCAGACAGGGCAACATATTCAAAACATATATACATTTGCTATTGTTTCTGTAGTCCAATCCATTCCCCAAACTACTGCCAAAACCCTTCCAGCACCCCATAAACCTTCCGGTTCACAATCCGGTAATCATAAGCCTTTGAATTTTCATACGCATTTTCCGAATACACCTCATAACATTTCCCAATCCGCCGGATAGCCGCCCGTATCCCCTCCGCTGTCCCGTCCGTTTCCTCCGAATCCTGCCCGAACCGCAATGTCTCCCCGATACCTCCCACATTGGTACTGACTACCGGAAGCCCATAACTGACAGCCTCCAATATCGTCATAGGCACCCCCTCAAATGCCGAATTCATAACAAGAATATCCGCCCCTGCCATATACCCCTTCACTTCCTCCGGTGAAACCGCGCCGACAAAATGCACCTGCTCCCCCTCATACCGGATCAGGTTATGGTACTCCTCCCCATCCCCGACCACCGACAAATGCAGCCGTTCCCCGTCTTCTGCCGCTTCCATCCCCAGCACTGCCTGGATGATCGGCTCCACCCTCTTATCCTTAGACAGGCGCCCGACAAACAAAACCTCCGCGACCCTGCCCCCCTTAAGCACATGCCGCCCCTCCGGCAATTGGGGGCGGACAATGGAATTGCCCACCCGGATCAGGTTCGGGTTATAAGGCCTGTAATCCCTCAAACTGTCCTTATCCAATAACAGAATACAGTCCGCATCTCTCAAAATCCATTTCAGGTATGCTGCAAACCCCTTTTTCACCAGCACATTTTTTTGAAAAAAACGGAACCCCCGCTCCATATTAAAATAACTGCCATGGGAAAAAATCACACATTTCGCCCCTCTGCAGAACAGCTTTACCGCCCCGTAAGCTTCCGGCGTATGGATATAATTGCAGTCCCTTTCCGTAATTTTCAACAGCCTCCCATACTTCAGCAAACCCTTGACAAACTGCAGCCGTAATGATTTCGAAGTATTCCCCAAATCTTTCTCCGCACAGGCCACCGGAAGGAACACAATTTCCCTTCCAAAAAGCCGGATTTTCCTCCTCCTGCCGATTTCCTCCGGACGCAGCGCCACACCCACCAGCACAATGCTTTCCGTCCGCTGCGGATGCTCTTCACAGAGAAACCGCAGGAAATTCCCGATACTGGTCAACTGCCCCCCGATAGGGAAATCCACAAAATTCGATGTATCATATATTAATAATCTGCTCACCTGAATAATTCCTTCCAATACAATTCCGTCCGGCTTTCCCATGAAAAACGCCGGATATTTTCATATCCCCTGCGGATCAGTTCCTCCCGCAGGCCTTCCTCCGCCGTCACCCGAACCAAAGCCCGTGCCGCCCCTTCATAATCGTCCGGCGATACCAGCAGCCCTGCATCCCCTACTACCTCCGGCAGCGAACTCCTGTCCGAACAGACTACCGGCACGCCTAACTGCATGGCCTCCAAAGGCGGGAAACCGAAACCTTCCACATAGGACAGGAAAAGATACGCCTCCGCCTCCGCCGCCATCCGGCACATATCCTCAAATTTCTCAAAAAATTTATAACACCGCACATGCGCCGCCGCTTCCCGATCCATCCCCTCCCATGCCGAAGTATCCCCAATTCCAAATACTACCAGCTCCAACGGATTTGCCGCCGTTTTATAATATGCCTCATAGGTTTTCAGTACACCAGCCGCATTCTTATGCGGCAGCCCCGAGGTCATAGCCGCAATATAACCGCCGCCCCTTACTCCTTTATCCTCCCTTTCCTTCCCCATATCCAGACCCGCTCCGGATCCTCCTGCTATTCCCCCCTTGAATTGCCTTCTGCCGCTTCCAGCCTCCCCATAATCCCCGCCGGCTGTACCTTTATCCGCATCCTTTATACCGGCGCCGTTTCCCCCGACCCTCTCATACGCCACATCATTCAGCCCGTTATGAATTACCGTAATCTTCCCGCCGCATCCCGGCACCTTATCCAAAATATCCTTTTGGGAATATTCGGATATCGTAATAATCCGGTCCGCCTTCTTCATGGATACCTTCAGCCGGTACATTATATACGCATTTTCCAGCTTGTTGAATACCCCCGGGTAATATTTATCATAATAAAAAGGGATCAAATCATGAATCAGTATCGTATCCCGGATTTTCCCGCCGTCCCTGCGCCGGCCTATACATCCCCTTGCCCCCAAAGGACGGTATCCCCGCGGAAAAAGAACCCTGTCCGCCTGATAAAGCTTTGCATATTTCCTCACAAGCACCAGCTCCCACAGAATGCAGTACAGCTTATTCATCGGATTCCCATTTACCTCCACGAAAGTCACCCCGGGGACATCAAATTCCTCCCTGTTATAAGAATTTCCCAACACAATTATATTATCGGCCTGCATGTTTACGGTCTGTCCCCTTTCCCCCTTAGACCTTCCACGCTGCCCCCGCCGGACATTGCCGCCGCATATACCCTCTCCCTGCCTATCCGCACCAGCCGCCATCCGCTCCCCCAAATGCACGGCAATGCTCTTAGCCAGGTTATAAATCCCGATACTCTTCCCCGACCCCTTTACCAGCTTAAAACAATCAATCACCAGATTCACTACTTTGCCCCCTTCCCAAACAGGACGACCCCCACCGTCTGCAGCAAAATCTTAATATCCAGACGCAGCGACCAATTGTCTATATACATCAAATCATATTTCACCACATCATCAAAATTCTCAATATTGCTCCGCCCGCTCACCTGCCACATCCCGGTCAGCCCCGGCGTCATGCTTATACGGCGGCGGTAATACTGATTATATTTCTCAAACTCATCCGCAGTAGGCGGCCTCGTCCCCACCAGGCTCATATCCCCCTTGAACACATTGTAAAACTGCGGCAGCTCATCAATACTCGTCTTCCTCAGGAAAGCCCCTACCTTCGTGATACGCGGATCATTTTCCATCTTAAACATCAGGCCCTGCATCTCATTTTCCGCCTCCAGCTCCTTCTTCCGCTCTTCCGCATCCACATACATCGAGCGGAACTTATAAATTTTAAACCGCCGCCCGTTACGCCCGATGCGGATCTGCGAAAACATCACCGGCCCCTTGGAATCCAGCTTAATCGCCGCCGCCACAAACGGCAGGAAAACCAGCGTAATCAACATCCCCGCCAGCCCGCCGAGGATATCCATCACACGCTTAATCATCATCCTCTTATAACTGCTCTGAAAACGGGTATAAGTAATCACCGTATAATTGCCGAACGTCTCCACCTTACTGCAGTTGGCCTCCACTCCCGCCAGCTCCAGATTATAATGGCAGTCCACCCCCATATCCTCAAACCCGTGGATAAGATGCTCTATATTACTCTGGGAAATCCCCGGCAGATTCAGGAACACTTCATCCAATGCCATCTGGGTCGCCACCTCAATCAAATCCCCCCGCTCCGCCACCACAGGGATATCCCTTATCACCTTTCCTTCCAGGTTATAATCCAGACAGGCCAATGCCACTACCTGATAATAAATATCCAGATCCCTTTCCAGCCTGTCCATCGTCTCATCAATCAGGTTGCTCTGCGTCACCACCATAACCTTCACGGAATTCTGTTCCGAAGAATAAAAAGTATGCATCACTTTCTTAATGAAAAGATGCACAAGAAGAGACAGAATAACATTTAAAATAGCAAAATAAAACAAAACCAGGCGTGAAAACACATCCGCCCATTTCATCATTGTCATCAGCAAATTCACCACCAGTATCATAATGGCATTATACTGCAGCACTGCCGCCGCTTCCTTATAAATACTCCGTTTCAGGAAATTCCTGTTCCAGTCAAAGAAAAAACTGTATACCGTACAGAAAAGCAGCAAACAGATACATACCAGGAAATGTATGCTCTGATCCCCCATATCCCTGAAATTTCCAAACCGAATATAAGTCGCTATCACAAATGCCACAAGAATAACCACCAAATCCGCAAACCATAAACCGTAAACTTCAATGATCTTATTTTTCTGTTTCATACCTGCCTCCATGCCGCCCCGCGGCACAAACAATAACGAAAGACACCCCCTTGGGCGGGCACCCAAATCCGGATGTGAAGCTTCCGATTTTCTTAGGCAGCGTCTTCCAAGCGCCTTAGAAAATCTCTTCACACTAACCAACATGCTGCCGCCCCGCAGCAGCACAAACCCAGCCATGAAAAACCTGGAAAAACGCCTCTTTCCCGGCGTTTTTCCGCGTGAAATGGATTTGCAATGCTACGCATGGCAAATCCTAGAAGTTCTTAGGCGGCGTCCTTTGACGCCTTAGAACTTCTTTTCACGCTAAACATATCGCTGCTATACATTCCCATCAAAAACAGTATATAATTCCTTCCTATATAAACGGAAACTATATGCGCTTCCACAACAGTATAAACTGCCAGCGCCGTAATCATTACCAGCCCCATGCCGTCCTTTTTTTTTGCACACTGCCACAACAGCAATATATTTAAGATCATATATACCGCTCCCGGTAAAATCCCGTACCAGTAAAATACCCTCACAAAGCCCATATCAAAAAAGCGGTCATTCTCCGGCTCGGAAAACAAAGACCACGTAGCCGTCGTCCCGTGCATATCCACAGAACCGTAATACAACGCCCTGATCCTCCCATTCAGCCGTATATCCACAGAATCAATAAACTTATTCAGGAACACATAATTAATTGGCCGCGCAAACCTGCTCTCTGCCGCCAGCACGGAAAAACCCATGCAAAACAAAAACACCGCTATCCCAATCACATATACCCATTTCATCCCTGAAAGCCTTTTCCAGTAATGAACCAATACTGCCCCCGCTATCCCCAAAACGGTTATAAACATACCCGTATTGGAATCCGTCAGCCGGTACAAACCATAGTTCAGAAAAAACAAAACAATATACCAATACCACCTCATTTTTTCATTATACAGATATAGTCCCAAAAGTACCAGCATCATAAACATACAATGCAGCGCATTCGGATGGCCGAGCCCCAGACAATACCTGGTCTGTACATACCCTCTTCCAAAATCTGTCTCCACCGCCACATTTCCGTAAATCCCTGTGACCGACAGTCCCGCCAGCAGCAGACATCCAAACAAAGTCATATAAAATACAAACTTCAAAACCTTCTTCATATCCATATGCTTACACGCCGCGATAAAAACCACTATCCGCAATATCTCATTGCGCCCTGTCACTTTGTAAGATATAAAGCCAAGGATGCCAAACACCGCTATTGCCGCCCATTCCCTCCGAGAGTACTTTGTGAGCAGCACTTTACCTGCCGCCAGAAGAAAGGTGATCCGGAACAACTGCCCTTCGATCGGGTTGATATAATCGCTTTTGTCAATAATAACAATAATGCATTCCAATGCTACACTTAGATATAACAGCCATGCTCCCGCCTTGTCCCGATTCAGGGCTTTTATTCTCTCTACCATATCACATATCCTCTTTCATGCCGCCCCGGCAAACCTCTAATATTGAAATGCCGCTCCATCCACCCCTACTACACTGTCCTTTTCGTAGAAATCCCTCACAACGCCATTCGTCCATGCCTCCGGATTATCCGTAACAGGCATATTCATTAACGGCCCCTGGTCATCATTTGTCATAGGAAGTACCGCATCCCTTATACTGTCATCCAGCAAAACGGACAACTGATATTCCACCTGCTTCTTAAAATCTGCCGCCTGCCCGCTCCTGATATATTCCATACATTTATACGTTGTAGTGTGTTTTATGTCACTCCTGAATACCAGCAAACAAGCCGCTGAGGCTAAAACCGCCACCGGAAGAAGCATTCGGATCCGGTCTTTTTTTACATAATATTTCAAAGCACCCTCCAAATAAATCAAATCACCGAATACCATAAATAAAAACAAATAGTAATTCATATTATATACGCCGCCGGACACCTCCACACCCGCATATATTTCCGGCGCAAAACCGGCACAATACACACAATAGCTTAATACCGCAAATAAAAGCGGATAAGGATATTTCCTCTCCTCCCCCTCCCTTTGCGGCATCTTCCATAATACTGCTGCTGCAAGTATAAAAAATAGAAGCAGAAGCGGATGTTCTTTTAAATATTGAAATGCCTGCACTGCCCCTCTTCCAAAACAGGTAAACACCGTCCCGGCAGCCGCCGATACACTAAAACCAAAATCTTCCCCGCCGCGCACTTTATTTCCAGGCGCTATCATACTGATAACCAGCCCTGTCAGTTCCAACACCAAAGGCAGGATAAATAACAGGAGCCTTTTTCTTTTCCCCTTTTCTTTCCACTGCAGTGCCGCTGCCAGTACCATCACCAGAGGCGCCAGCAATGCCGCCTGATAATTGCCTCCTCCCAGCAAAACCATACATATATTCAAACCCGCATAAAAACCAATCCCCTGCCCCGCCTTTGCATCCATAAACCGAAAATACAGGTAAATTCCCAACAATGCAACGGCAAAAGGAATCGTATAATGCGCATTCCCATTGTACCAAAATATTGACGACTTCGTACTGGGCACAAACTGTATCCCTGCCATAGCGAACAAAAGGTAAAGAATTCCCCAATGCATCCTGTCAAAGCCGGCTTTCCGGACCAGCAGATAATAGGTCAGCAAACCGGTACTCCCCAGCCACAATGCCAACATCAGTGCCGGCACTATAATATAAGCTTTCGGAGAAAAAACCTCCGGCTGTAAAGTAAAAAGAAATACCGAAAACCAGGTTCCCTGCCATCCATAATAATATTGCTTAATAGTCCGCCCTGCCGCCTTTGCAACTTCAACAAGCGAATGTGTATGCTTCCATGCCTCATGTGTAAATCTTCCGTATCCAAAATCATCTCCTGTGGCATGATTTACACCGGAAAGATACAGAACAGGAATCATGCTTACTATAAAAGCCAGCAGCAATACCCCCAGAAATACCCTTCCGTTACACATATGGGAAATTTTCCATTTTATCTTGCTTACCAGTCTCCTTTTCTCTTCCATCCGATATTCTTTCTCCTCTATTCCGTAAACAGCCGCCTCGCTGCTGCTTTTCCCTGCATCTGTCAATACAGAAATCAGTTTATCCCGATATGCTTTCCCTTCTCCACCTTCACCATTTTCCCCCTTTTTTCCCAACCGGTACTTCTCATAAATATATCCGTACTCAAAAGCCTTCAGTTCCGGATCATCCTGGCACTGTCCGGTCAGTTGGCCTTTTCCCATCCCTATCGTTACAAGCGGTTCCTTTGTATATACAAAGCAATTATTTTCCTTTAAAATGTGCATATAATATTCCATATCCACCAGCCAGGTCAGTTTATCATCGTAAAAAATACCTCCCGCCTTTTCCAGCGCGCTACGCCTGACAATTACACTGCTGGGCGCTCCTATTGTATTTCCCAGGAAAAGATTACGGTAATCCTCCTTTATTAACCCGGCATCCTCCTCCGCGATATGGCGTGTATAATCCGCGCCGTCCCCAACCTGACGGCTTCCGGAAAAAGCAAATGCTGCCTCCGGATTCGATTCCAGCATCCCCACATACTTTCCCAGACTGTCTTCCCCGCTGAACCAGTCATCATGATGCATTATTTTCACATACTCGCCGCTGCTTCTGGCGATAGCCTCATTCCAGTTTGCCGCCGCGCCCAGTTTCTCCGCGTTCTTATAATATTGGACATATTTCTTCCCTTTTACAAGCTCCTTTATCCCATCTGTGTCAGAGTCATCTGTTATAATCACCTCATAATCCCTGTAACTCTGCTTTTCAATAGAGGAAAGCAGCCGTTCCACTGCCCCGGCATTGTTATATGCGGGAATACAGACAGATACCTTACACCTCTTATTTTCCATTTTATACCCCCTGCGTGCTTTGCACACATACCAATCATTAGTTTATCCATCCTCTGTCTGCGGCGGCACGGGCAATCCATGTGAAAAACCGCTTTCTATGCGTTTTTCCGTGTAAAATTCAGTTTTTCTTAACGGGTGTAATTGAGCCGCTTACACTCCTTCTCACCTTCCCAGCCGCCTTACCTGCCCAATACCACAACCTATCTGCCCTTTCCTGCATTCTCACTTCCCTGCCGGAAAAAGGAGTACCTTCCCTCCCCATCCCTTCACATTTTCCCTTATACACTTCCAGCTCTTCCCTGCACTCCTCCGCACAAAACAGCTTCCCGCTCCTGTCCTGATACCGGAACCCCTCATATATATTCTGCTCCGAAGCCCAATAGCCATCCGAAACATTATGCCTCGCCCAATATTTCGGTGCAATAACCTCCCGCACCGTCTCACTCGTAAACACCGGGAAAAATGCAAAAGAAGAGTTCGACAAAACCAGATATCTGGCATTCTTCAAAGCCGCATAATCCCCTGCGATGCCAAAATCATGCGCCTCCAGCTCAGGCAGCAGCCAGTTCGCCGCCCGCACATCCTCCGTCACAATCATAAATTCCATATCTTCCCTGATTTTACGCATATTCCGCATGGCATCGAGCCAGTATTTCCGCCTGAGAAACAACGGGCGGCTGTCCACATATTCCCCTCCCCTCACATTCAGTATGCAAAGGTTATCCCTTGTATACTCATAGGAATCGTATTCCTCCTTTACTTTCAGCCAGCCCTTAATCTCCTGCCTGTGATGGGCAAAATACCTCTCCGACTGCAGATTCCCGTATAGTAACGTATTGTCTGCAATTTTATAAATATCATCATCCGCCCCTGCCACATAACAGCCATGAGTCATATCATGCACACAATTCTTCAAATACAGACGTTCTTCCCGCTCATGGTAGCTTGCCAGATCCTTTTTCCAATACTCCCTTTTTCCTGCCTTTTTTCCCTTATCTTCCCCCACAGCCTGCCCTGCCCCGTCCAGAACAGGTATCCCCAGATCCATATCCATAAAATACATCCCCTTTTTGCTATGGATATTCACTGCCAGTTGTTCCTGCCCCGCGGTCCCGAACTCATACCCCAGATCCTGCGCAATACACCGGGACGATACATAACAAAACAGTTGGTTTCCCAACCCCTGCCCCTTTATAAACTCCGTTCCCACCATAACCGCCTGCTTCACATCCCTTCCGGTTTTTCCATCTTTCCCGGTTCTTTCATCTCTTCCGGTTTTTCATCCTTCCCGGTTCTTCCATCCCTTCCGGCTTTCCTATCCTTCCCGGTTCTTCCGTTTTTCCATCCTTCCCGGTTCTTCCGTCCCTTCCGGCTTTCCCATCCTTCCCGGTTCTTCCGTCCCTTCCGGTCTATTCATCCTTCCCGGTTCTTCCATTCTTTTCCTTCTTCTGGTTTGTCATGCCTTATCAATACATTCATTTCCAAAACTCATACCATTTCGGCTCCTGATACAATAAATACCGGTATTTTTCAATATTTTCCCTCAAATACGCCGGAAAAGTCTCATCAATCTCTACCTTGGCCATCTGTGCATCCCTGCCGAAAATATCCTGGTGGGATTTTATGTTCCTCCGCACTTTTGACAGCGTAGAGCGGTTATTATACTCCTGATGGGCCGCGCTTTTGATTTTATATTTCACCCGTTCTTCCACCGACTGGTTTCTCTCACCGCCCATGTAGCTGAAATGCCAGCCGCCGTCCGGAACTCTGACCCCCACTTCCTTTTGTTCCTTATTGCGCAGTTCCTCCGTCGTATATTTGTCCAGCATACTGTAACGGCATATTTTCGTCCCAAGCCACATCGGTTTATCCACACCCTCAAATTCCCCGGTTACGGAAAGCAGTTTCCCCGATACTTCCTCCATATTCAGGTAACAGTAGAACAACCGCTGCGCCAGCATATAAATTTTCCCGTCCTCTACCTTTGGCAAAAGTTTCCTCACTGTCTCCGGATTCGGAATCTCATCTACATCACTGAAAATAATAATATCATCCGGTTTACAGCCCGCAACGCCCCTGGCTACCGCACATTTCTGATGATGATCCCTCATAAACGCGTCACAGTCCATCGGTGTGTCCTCTACCACATTGTGAATGATCTTGTGTTCAAACTTCCTGAACATCTCTTTGTTTTCCTGGTAAAACAGCGGCTTCCTGTCTCCGGAAAATGTCACCGTGGACTCACTGATCACAAACCGGTCTACCACATCGTCCAAAATGTTCATCCTTAAAAATAAAATATCCAATTCATTAAAAAACTGAAAACAATCGTAAACCATTCTTTTCTCCTATTCCAGTACCGCATGTCCCCCAAACAGTACCACAACCTACGGAAGAATATCTGCCTCTAATGCATAGTCAGATATTCTTCCGGGCACTGTTTCCGGCACATGCTGTTTTCCAGTACCGCATGTCCCACAAACAGTACCATAGTCTGCCCTCAGCCATGTATCAGGAAAAACGCGGATACTCCGCATTTGTCCCCGCCCATTTGTGGAAAACAAAAGGCCGTATCCCTTCCACCTCCGGTATCATAGACTCATGCCCAAAATATTTCGCAACCTCGAGGGGCGCATACTTCATGCCTGCCGCCTCGAACAAATGCCGGTTCTTGCAGCAGATAAAACCATCCTCATTAAAAAAACCGTGATCCGCCTCAAATGGAATCTTTGCCTTAGCCGGGAACTCCAGCAGGCGCCTGCTCCGTATGGATACACTGTTCCCCACCCGGCAGATATTCCCGTTTATATCCCGGTAGGAAAAGTCGTCCTTCGGAAGCGGGAAGGGGGAGCCAATATAATCGTAATCCAGGAACTCATCCCTCCACATATCAGAATTCACCACAAACCCGTCATAATGCACCAACAGCATAAAATCCGTATGGATATATTCATGCATACGGTAAATCATATCATAATTAAACGCATCAATATCCTTCAGCTTCTCAATGTGCCTGTAAGCAATCCCCTTCGGCAAAAACAACGGCTTCCTGTGCGTCACCAATATCACTTCGCCAAAGTCAATATCCCTCATGCTGTACTCCAAAGCCTTTACCGTAGCTCTCACTTTCACACTGTCCATAGCTGCCAGAGTTACATTTGGAAGCTGTAGACGGCCGTCCCTGTATTCACTCATTCCCTTTTCCTGCTCCTGTCCTTTCAAAAACCCCTGTCTTTATTTCCTCTTCCGCCATGCCTCACCGGTACGGATCGGAATCACATACCGATCATACAATTTCACAATATAATAATAAACCCCCGGCAATGCCAGCGCCAGCCGCATCCGTACCTTATCGCCGGCAGCCACATACTCTTTTCTGTAAATCCGGCCAATCTGCCCCTGCTTTTTATCCTCCCGGAGCTGCTTCACGATTTTCCCTGCAAACTCCCTCGTTTGCTTACTCTCCATAAAATCGATATAATAAAATAACATCCTGCGGTAAAAATGATAAGCTGCCTTATCGGAAAGCTCCGGCATCCCCGCATCCCTGATATAAGCTATCTGTTCCCTCCAGAAAGGGATTTCATCCTTCAGCCTGCGCTCCCCCGCCTTTTCATTCATAATACTGCCTTCCCTGTCCAGCACATAATTGTAATATGCCGTGTCGAGATAAACCAGCCTGTCCATCTTACAAAAAGCTTTTGTGGTAAACATAATATCTTCCGAGTTTTTCCCCACCGGAAACCGCATCCCCCGGATAAGCCCCGCCAGAAAAAGCTTGCTCCAGACCGAATTGTAAATCAGATACCTTTCATCCCCGCAGACATATATTTCCATTGCCTCCGCTTTTGATAATAATACACTATTTCCGGTAGAAGCGTCAATAACACCCTTACCTGTTATTTGCTTATACCTGCATACCGCTATCTGGGCCCTCTCCCACTCACATGCCTCACACATCGCCCCGTACATATCCGGCTCTATCCAGTCGTCCCCATCCACAAAACCGATATACTTCCCCGTTGCGGCATCCAATCCCGCATTCCTGGCATCCGACAATCCCCCGTTCCGTTTGTGGATAACCCGGATCCTGCCATCCCCCGCCGCATACTCATCGCATATCCGTCCCGAACCGTCCGTAGATCCGTCGTCCACTAAAATAATCTCCAGATTCCTATATGTCTGCCCTGAAATAGAATCTACGCACCGCGGCAAGTATTCTTCTATATTGTAGACAGCTACAATTACCGAAACCAACACATCTTCCACCATACCCACAATCTCCTGCCGTCCTTTTCTCCCCTTTTCCCCTTAGAGCCTGTTTAAAAACTCATTTCCACCATCTGTACACGGTGTAACCGTTCACCATTTTGCGGGATCTTTGCCCCTCATTCGGGGGCGATGTCCCACTACACCTCCCTCGTTCGGGGCAAACCTCTCACAAATGTGGTGCACATCTGGCGAAAAGCAGATTTTAAACAGGCTCTTAGAATATGTCTTAAAGTAGCTTTCTGTAACTGTGCAATACACGGTTTGATGAGCCTATTGGCTCCCGTTTTTTGTCCAAACCAAGGAATCATGATCCCAAACAGCCAAAATGCATTTCACAACACCTTGGTTCATACTCCTGGGCACCACGCGTTACCGGATTCTCCCTCCCTCGTCTATCCTTACCATACCCTCTGTAAAGATATCATGGCACTCACAGGTATTCAGCCATTTCACCGGGGCTATGACACATTTGTCCGGCGAAGGATTCAGCCAGGCCCCCCACCAACTGAAGCTGCTGTTTGCAATAATATGATGCCTGCATTTACTCATCAGCATCAAATCGACATACCCTGTCTCTTCCGATGCCCCCTTAATCACCGTAAACCGTCCGGCATTCTTTCTGCCGCACCACCCTTCCGCCCATTCCTCATCGTTGGTAAAAACAAAAAATTGCGCCCCGGGATACCTTTCCAGCATATAAGCAACCGCCCCGTCATAATAGTCTTCCGTACATATACCCCCATACACCTGCGCCGCTTCCAGATAATCCCCCCGGCGTATGTGGATACTCACGGACTCCGTCCCGGCAATCTGTCGCCCATACTCCGCCGCCAGCCTCTCCATCCCCTCCGGTATCTCCATCCTCCGGAACCGGAAAGCATCCCGCACCGCATCCTCCACCCCCTTAAAATACTGCTCGCTCTGAAAACATCCGCACAGATAGGCATCTTCCCTTTTCAGGACCTCCTCGTCATAATCACAGGATTTCTCATGGTATTCCCTGCTCCTCCTGCCAAATAACCGCCGCCTCACCCGGCTGCCAAAATCCAACGCTCCATCCGTCCAGGCCACCACCTCTTCCCTCGATGCCTTTGGATAATCAATCCCAAACACCCACAGCATAATCGGCCTTGCATTATCCAGCTTATATTCCGTCACATCATCGAACTTTACCTCTTTCCCCAGGGAAACAAGTTTCAGGTAAAGCGCATACTGGAACATCTGATTGCCAATCCCTCCCGACATTCGGATAATATCCATTTCCGTCACCTCTTTTCAAAACCACACAACCCTGAACTGCAGCAGCACAAACCCAGCCATGAAAAACCTGGAAGAACGCCTCTTTCCAAACGATACTTCGCTTTGCGTTCTTCCGCGTGAAATGGATTTGCAATGCTGCGCATGGCTAATCCTGGAAGTTCTTAAACGGTAGAGAACACCGTTGTGGTGTCTTTTACCACTTTAGAACTTCTTTTCACGCTCACCTACTATACTGCATCTCCATCCACGCCTGGAACATTAAAAGGAACCATATCTGTATCCGCCAAATCCCCTTCTCCGTGTAATCCCTCCATATCCGCTCCACTACATCCGCATCCAGAATACCCTGTTGATCCACTAACCGCCTGTCCAACAGATTCTCCGCCCACTCCCGCAGTTCCGGCTTTAGCAGCCACTTATCAATCGGGATACTGAACCCCTTTTTCGGCCGTTCCATCATTTCACGGGGCACATAACGGTACAGCACATCCCGCAGCACCTTTTTCCCTGTTTTCCCCTCCCGCTTATAGGAAATCGGCAGCGACCAGGCAAATTCCACCACATCCTTATCCAGCATCGGCACCCTGGTTTCCAGCGAAACCGCCATTGCCGCCCGGTCAACCTTTACCAGGATATCATCCGGATGGTACATCAGCATGTCCATCAGCATCACGTTATGGTTCACCTCTTCCAGGCACCCTTCTTCAAACTCATTGTATTTATAAGGGCAATAATCATGCGTCCTGCTGATCCGCTTCGTCAATGGATCTGTTTCATAAGATATTTCGTAAAGCCTCCCCGGCCCCTTCGCCCCCAAAAGCGTACCCTTTGTCCGGTAAACAGGATTTTTCGCCAACGGGCTGTGAAGCACCAGCCCGCTGCACGGCTTCCGGATAAAATAAGGGATATTTTTCATTTTATTCCAGATCCGGCTTACCGACTCATAAGAAGTGTACCCGCAAAACAACTCATCCCCCCCGTCTCCCGAAAGCGACACCGTCACATGCTCCCTCGTCATCCTGCTCACCAGATAAGTCGGAATCTGCGAAGAATCGGCAAAAGGCTCCCCAAACATATAGGCCAGTCCGGGAACCACATCTATGGCATCCTTCTGCGAGATATACAGCTCCGTATGTTCCGTCCCCAAATGCCTGGCAATCTCCTTGGCCGCCGCCGCTTCATTATACCCCTCTTCCTCCATCCCGATCGTAAAACTTCTTACCCTGCCGCCATGGAGCGCCTGCATCAGGGCCACCACCGTACTGCTGTCTATCCCCGCGGACAGAAAAGCACCTACCGGGACATCCGCCGCCATCTGCTCCCGTATAGACTCTTTCAAAAGCCTCTCCAGTTCCTCCGCCGCCTCCTGTTCACTTCCCTTAAACAAATCCGCCTGCCCCTTTTTCGCCGCTTCCTTCATCGACCAGAAAACCGACACCGAAAGGCTTTCCCTGCCGAACGGGGCCTTCACTGTCAGCACCGTCCCCGGTTCCAGCTTATATATCCCCTCATAAACGGAATAAGGCGCCGGAATATACCCATGCGTAAAATAAATATCCAGAACTTTCCGGTTCACCGGATTACGAAAGCCGTCCAGCTCAGCAATTGACCCGATCTCCGAAGAAAAAGCAAAAGTATCCTGCCCGATAAAACCATAATAGAGCGGTTTTTCCCCCACTCTATCCCTCAGCAAATATAAAATTCCCTCTTTTTTATCATACAAAGCAATTGCAAACATGCCCTTACACATGGAAATCGCCGGCTCCACCCCGTAAGCCTCCAGCGCTTCCAACAAAACCTCAGTGTCCGAAGTCCCCCGGAAAGCCCTGACCCTCTTTTCTTCCAGCAGTTTTGCGGCAATTTTCTTGTAATTGTATATTTCCCCGTTAAATGCAATGACAAACCTGCCGCTATGTGACTCCATAGGCTGTGCCCCATTCTCAGACAGATCCACGATGGAAAGCCTCTTATGCCCCAACACCACATTTCCGTCGCCGGATGCCCAAACCCCTTCCGCATCCGGCCCTCTGTGATGCATCCGCCTGTTCATCCTGCCAATATTCGCCTTCCAATCCCCGTTCAAATTGCAAAAACCTGCAATCCCGCACATGCTGCCCCTCCTATTCCAGTACCGCCAATATACAATAACCACCCCTATCCTGGAAGAATTTCCGGCCGCCCCTGCGTCCTGAAATCCTTCCGGGTGCTTATTGTATATTGGCTGTTTCCAGTACCGCCAATATACAATAACCACCCCCTATCCTGGAAGAATTTCCGGCCGCCCCTGCGTCCTGAAATCCTTCCGGATGCTTATTGTATATTGGCTGTTTCCAGACCGATCACGCTAATTTTCTTCGCCAACTACTGCAAAGTCCCCTTCTTCAATTCTTCTTGCAATCGTTTTTTTTGCCTCTGCCAATTCCGTCTGCCACTGCCTGTAAGCCGCATCCCAACTCTCATACCCGGCCTGTCCGCGCCTGTCCGGAATACCATACTTTCCGGCAAGATATTCTCCCAAAAACCTTGTACACTTCTCCGCCCCCAAAGCGTTGGTATGCCCTCCGTAATCGCTGAAATCCGAAGCAAAATCCAACCCGATTTCATCATAATAACCGTTCAGGTTCAGGAACTCATAGCCATACCCGGAAATAATTTCCTCCATATAATTATACATCATCTGCTTCTCTTCTTCCATAACAGTCGGCGATAAAATAAACAATGCCTGCAAGCCATTCTCTTTTAAATAATCCAGCAAGCTGTAAAGACATTCCTCCTGAAATTCCGGCATCGGTTCTTTTTTCGTAATCCCGGAAGTATCCACTGCCTCGCATGGCCCCACCTCGTCCGTCATCACATACCCCTTCTGCCCGTCCGGCTTCTCATAACGGAAACATGCCATCTGCTCCGGCAAAACCATCGTCTTCCAATTAGAGTGGTATTTAAAAATATCAAAATAATACGTATACCGCTCCCCCCGCTCCTCCACCATAGCATTAATTGTTTTTATCCGGTTCCAGGAATACTTCAGATTATCCGTGACCCCCCTTGTATATGCCATATTATTAGTCAGATCCGTCTCATTTGCCGTATACATACGCATTTCAAACACAAACAACTCCGGCTGCTGTGTTTTCCTGACCTCTTCTACCAAATACGTAGCCGCTACCGGCCGCTGAAGATTACTGGAAATCGGATATGCAGCAATCCCGTATTCCCCCCACATCATCGGCGTAGCATAATATGGGTACACCGGGCTGGAACCAATCATCACCACATCTACCGTATTGTCCCTCTCCGCATAAAACCCCGTAAACCGATCCTTCACATCTCCGTTTGTACGTATAATATAAGTAACCGTCATTAAAATATACAAAAAAAGTACAATAAATACGATTGACTTCAACGCCTGCCTGCGTGTCATTTCCTCCGCTTCTCCTTTCCCCACAAACTATCCCCACACACATACCGCATACAAAACCTGCGATAATACAATACCAATTTACTTCCCCCACGCTGCCGCCCACAGCAGTACAAACCCGCCATGAAAAACCTGGAAAAACGCCTCTTTCCCGGCGTTTTTCCGCGTGAAATGGATTTGCAATGCTACGCATGGCAAATCCTAGAAGCTCTTAGGCGGCGTCCTTTGACGCCTTAGAGCTTCTTTTCACGCTAAGATTTGGTGAAAATATGTCTCCCATTTCTTATTTATTAAATCAGGATTTAATTTTTCTCTTATTTTTGAACCATTTTCTCCCAATTTTCTTGCCAATTCGACATCATCTATTATCTTTTGCAGTTTTTCCTTCAGCATTTCCCAGTTGTCTGCTTCAGTCAACAACCCATTTTCACCATTTATAATCAATTCTGCCGGCCCTCCGCAGGGACAATCGGTAGAAATACATGGTATTCCAAGTGCCATAGCCTCGATCAATGTATTTGGCATCCCCTCAGAATTAGAAGACAACACAAAAACCGAAGCCTTATAAATAGCCCCGGCCACATCATCAATACTCCCCGGCAAATGAACCCTCTCCTGAAGCCCCATCTCCTCCACCTGCCGAATCAATTCAGAACGCAATTCCCCTTCCCCATATATCACCAATTCATACTCCGGGTACTTCCCGGCCAAAGCAGCAAATGCCCGTATAATCATTCTATGATTTTTGTTTGCATCCACGCGCCCCACTGCAACAATCTTCTTTTCCCGCTCTCCCCTATAAGGTTCCTTCATAAAAGCCGGATGAATGGAATTAGGCAGAACAACCGCCTTACGGCGTACTGAAACGCCAAAAAAATCCATACTCCTTCTGCTCTGCAGTACCACTCCATCCGCCAGCGGAAACAATAATTCCGCCGCCATCCGAAGGGCCTTGGAATAATACTCCTCCTTCGGTTCCCCCCGCACCGATACCACCACAGGAATATGGAGCAGCCGTGAAGTCAGCAAAGCCATCATATTATTCTTTCCGATAAAAGAAAGGATCAAATCCGGCCTTTTCGCCTTCCATACACCCCGCAGCTTCCGGAACCGCTTTACAAAATTCAAAATACGGCTTCTTCCAATCTCCCCCTCCGCAATCTCAGAATAAACCCTCTTTATCCCGCTGCTAATCCCATACTCACTTTCCGCCCGGTACTGAGTCACTATCGTAACCAAATAACCCTTCCCGTAAAAATACTCCGCAAGATTCACCAATACCCGCTCCGAACCACCTTTATTTAAAGAACTGATAAACATAGCAATATGCTTCTTATCCATATCAAAATCCTCGTCGCGACAACCTATCACACACCCGCCTTATCCTCTTTTGCACTATATATCTGCCATTGATATTCCTTGCAACATCACATACTCCGCCATGCAAAACCCGGAAAATACCCCCCACGCCTTAGAACATCTTTTCGCGATCAGCCATGATAGCGCTGATACCACTGTTCAAAAATAAAGAAGGACCAGGAAAGTTTAGAATAGTTTTCCCCCGTTGCCGGCCCCCCGTCTCCGGTACGAATATACTCCCGGATCATATCCGACACATATGCCGCATCAAAAATCCCCTGACGTTCCAGGTAATCCTTCTGGCTGTAATCCAAAAGCTGCTCCTTCAGCGGCCCGCGCAGCCACTTGTCAAGCGGCACACCGAAACCCACCTTCGGCCTGTCCAATAATTCCTTTGGAATATAATCATAAGCAATATCCTTTAAAATATGTTTCTTATCCCCCTTATAAAACTTAAATTTATGAGGAATCTGATAAGAATACTCCATGACATCCCGATCCAGAATAGGGCATCTGGCTTCCAGCGAATATTTCATACTGGCCCTGTCCACCTTACAAAGAATGTCCCCTGGCAGATAGGTATCCATATCCAGCAGCATCCTGCGTATCTGCCAGTTTTTCTCCTGATATCCGCTCTCCGTCTCATAATGGCATGGCAGCTCTTTGCCGTCATTGCGCACCATTTTTTTCGCACGAATAATGTAATTGCTGGCGCCGAACTGTGTCTTTGTCTCTTTCCCACGGTTTTCGGCAATCACACGCACACGGAAAGGAAGCCTGTCCGCCAATCCAAGCCGGCTGACACCCGGCATGTGGCAAAGCCCATGCACCGCCGCCCCCGCTATATCCAGCATCTGCGCCTGCGCCACATTCTCATAGATATTATAACCGCAATAAAATTCGTCTCCTCCGTCGCCGGACAGCACCACTGTCACTTTCTCCCTTGCAAGCGCCGCTACCAGCATAGACGGTATCTGGGAACTGTCGGCAAAAGGTTCATCATAATATTGCGGAATGCTTTCCACCAGATCAAACATCTGCTTCTCGTCAATATACATTTCCGTGTGGTTGGTGCCCAGATAATCCGCCACCTGCCTGGCATACTTCGCCTCATTATACCGTTCTTCATGAAAACCTATGGAAAATGTTTTCACCGGCTCCGCAGCACTCTCCTGCGCCATAGCCGTAATCAGCGAGGAGTCATATCCGCCGCTTAAAAAAGCACCCAAAGGCACATCCGCTATCATCCTCGCCGCTGTCGCTTTTCTCAGGAGTTCTTTCAAATGCCCCTTCGCCTCTTCATAACTGCCAGCCGGATTCGCCCTCCGCTTCGCATATACCTTCCCGACTTCCCAATACTTCCATTTCTCTGTCTTTCCCTGCCGGAAAGCAAGAATCCCTCCCGGCTCCAGCTTATATACATTCTCATAAGCCGAATCCGGCGCATTGATATATTGCTGATATAGATATCGTGAAAGCACATCCCGCCTGATCCTCTCTTCAAACCCGGAACAGGCCATAATCGGCTTCAGCTCCGAAGCAAAAACAAGATTTTCCCCGTCTGTCCAATAATAAAGCGGTTTTTTGCCAATCCTGTCCCGGATCAGATAGACTTTCCCATCCTCCCGGTCAAACAATGCTATGGCAAACATCCCGTTAAACCGCTTCACACAATCAATACCCCATTTTAAATAAGCCGCAATAATGACTTCCGTATCGCAATTTGAACGGAACGGATAATCGGAAATCTCTTCCCGCAGCTCCTGAAAATTGTAAATTTCCCCATTATAAACGACACTTACCCTGCCGTCCGCCGATTCCATCGGCTGATGGCCCAGAACTGACAGATCCAGAATGGACAGCCTCCTTTGGGCAAATCCCACTGAGTAACCTCCGCCAGTCCCGTAAATTTCTTCACCGCTGTCGTCCGGCCCTCTATGGTACATCGTATCATTCATCTCTTTTAATTGCGCCAGACGGATATCCCGCCTGGATACAAAACCGCATATGCCACACATACCAGGATCCTCCTATTCCAGTACCGTCAATTCCATGTATCGTACCTCCCCAGCGGAACAATACCTGTCCATAATGCCGGCCAGGTATTGTTCCGGGCACGCTACATGCAATTGACTGTTTCCAGTACCGTCAATTCCTTATACCGTGCCTCCCCAGCGGAACAATACCTGTCCTTCATAAAAATGCCTTCTTCACTACCTCATCTTCCAGAAAGCTGTCACGGTATTCTGCAAAATCTTTGCATTCCCTGTCAATACTGTCTATCAGTTCTATATATTTCTCTTTCACCAGAGCCTTATAGTTCTCGTAATTATCGTACCCCTTTTTTGTCCATGCAAAAGGATGCGTAAGAATCTGAACTTTGTCATGACCAAGGATGGTTTTTTCGTCCGGATAGCCATATCTCCATATATGGTTTGCATCTGACATGTATTTTACCCCTAACTCGGAATCCTCGGTCACATTTTCCGCAAAGGTAAAAAACTCATCCTGATATGCGTTTATAATCCCCGGCAGCTTTATATTCTCTGCAAGCACCGCCGGAGAAGGTCTGTGGACGGAAAACTCTGAGATTTCAAATCCAAGCATTTCACTTAACATATGCATTTCCTTTATGATCTGCTTACGCACCTCCTGCATATCCGTTATGCCGTTCAAAGCAAAATGCAGCCCGATTTCCTGCCCCCTTTCATGCATATCGCAAATCAGATCCCTGTTTTTTCTTGATAATAAATTGTAGGAATTGTTTGTCCACTGAAAAAAGAAAGTAGATGTGAAATCCATGCTGGTTTCCACCTTCGCCAACGCATAAGCCCGTTCCACACTGTATTCCACATCATGCCGCATAATAATAAATTTATCCTTATGCAAAGCATCTGCATAAGTACTCTGTAAACCGGTTGACTTGATAATCCTTATTATCTCCTTATAATCACCATATGAAAACATTTTTCCACTCCTGTCCTGCTCTTCTCAAGTTCCATGCCTTGTGCAGATATCTTCTATATAATCCCTCCACTGCCCAAAAACTGCCTTCCCGTTTGCAATGTCCGCGATCCTTCTCGCATGCCTTCCCAACTGCTCCGCATACTCCGGTTCTTCAATCAGCCGGTTTATCCCGTCCTCCAATGCTTTCTGATCCTTGATCGGTATAAGCAGCCCGCTTACGCCATCCTCCATTACGGTCCGCGGCCCGCCGCAGGGACAGTCCGTGGCTACAATCGGCAGCCCCAGTGCCATTGCCTCCAGCAACGCATTGGGAAGCCCCTCCCAGTCTGAAGAAAATGCATACACCGCCGCGTCTGTCAGTTCCTTCTCCAAAGCATCGCTGGCTCCCATCAGATAAATATACCCCTCCGCCTTATTTTCCGCAATAATACCTTCCAATATTTCTTTCGTTCCGTCAAAAGAATCCCCGCCGTATATCTTCAGTATATAATCCGGATGCTTCCGGTGCACTTCCACAAAGGCACGGAGCAGCATAGGCTGATTCTTGAAGTCCACCAGACGGCCCGACTGTACCACTACCTTTTTCCTCTTCCCAGGCTCCGGCACGCCGATGTATTTGTCATTCACCGGGTTCAAAATTATTCTGGAATTTTTCTGCAGGAAAGGGGCGAAAAATTCCCTCTGCCCTTCAGTCTGGAACACACATCCCGCCGCCCGCGGGAACAGAAGCGGTATCTGTACCTTGTCCGCCCATGCATCATAATGCCCCGCCGGATCCGTACGTATGGAAATCAATACCGGAACCTTCGTTCCCGGCGCGGCCATCAGCGCACGGTAATTAGCCCTCTGGGCAAAAGCAATAAGAATATCCGGCTTTTCCGTCTTCATAAAATGCCTTAAATATTTTACCCGTAACAGGAACTGCACAATCCGGCCTTTCCCGCCATCCCCTTCCCTCAAACCTACATGTACCCTTTTTACCCTGTCGTCTATCTGAAATTCATTTTCCCCGTACCACTCCGTGGCAATAAGAACCTCATACCCCTCCCTGGCGAACTGATCCGCCAGATTGGACACCACCCGCTCCGCGCCCCCCTGTTCCAGACAATTCAGGTGAAATGCAATTTTCCGCTTCATATGATACCCCTTTCCTTTCCTGAAACAGTCTTGATCAAGATGATACAAACCAGATATTCCAATCCGGCTGTCCAAAAACCGGGATGCTTAAGTTAACGACATTGCAATCCAACTGCGCAGGCGCTCCACATAATATTTATCGGAAAAATCATGCGCACGGCGGACTGCCGCCTCGCAATAACCCGCCCGATACCTCTCATCCTCAAACATCCTCCTTATCTCTTTGGCAAGCCGCTTCTCTTCCTCCGTTATCACATCTGCATCCATATTCTTTTCCGGGCTCATGTTTTCCAAAAGCACACCGTAATCCTCCCCTTCCCCGCACAGGATTTCACGCGGCCCTGTCAGACAATCCGTGGCAATTACCGGAATCCCTAATGCCATCGCTTCTATCAGCGCATTGGGAAAACCCTCATGGTACGAAGTCAGCACATACAGGGACGATACACTGAGATAAGGAAACGGATTTCTCTTTAATCCGGCGAAATAAACCCAATCCTCCACATGGAGCTGCCAGGCCAGCGTCTTATACTCATCAAAATCCCCCTCACCGATAATCATCAGTTTCGCATCCCGGCACTCCGTCCTCACCAATGCAAAAGCTTTCAGCAGATGCCAGAACCCTTTCACATCATCCTCCCGTCCCATGGAAACGATGATATGCTCCCGGTCTGCCCATGGCAGTACCGGTTCTTCCTCCCCTGCCCGTTCCTTCAGCCTGTCCGCATCCAGAGGATTATACAGCGTCACAGCCTTACTGCAATGATACTTCCCTGCTATTTCCTCTTCTATCCGCCTGGAACAACAAAGCACCTTATCCGCCCTTTTAGAAAAAAGCCGGATCTTCCTTTCGTTCTCCATGTCCATATAGCTGCGTATACCAACCCATATCTTTGCTTCCCTTCCGGAAAACACATTCACAATATTCGCACTGGGTCCGAAACTATATGCGATATCTATTTCCAGCTTATGCTTCAGCTTCCTGACCGCCCGGCTCCTTTTCAGAATATTCACTGATTTGCCTGCCAAACTTTCCTTCACTCCCATATGAAGGTCTGTCACATTCAGCCCCCTGATGTCATAAGCGATATCCCTTGAGTCAAATATCACAATATAAATATCATAATATGGCTCCAAAAGCCTCGCCGTTTCCACACACACACGCTCAAATCCCCCCTGGTGAAGCATAGGGACTATAAGCATAATCCTTTTTTTCCTAACCATCCATACCTCCGGCCACACGGTTTCCGTTTTTTGCTGCCAGGTAAAATCTCTCTAATTCCTCCGCCTGTCCCTTCACATCAAAACCGGCTTCCTTTATTCTCCCGCACATATCCTCCCTTTGATAGGACAAATGATTCTCCACATATTCTGCCCATACGGCAGCCGGTTTGTCAATACTTTCAAAACAAACCAGTCTGCTCACCCCCACTTCCTTCGTGATCCTATCGGAAATCAGACACCGCAGCCCCGCGGCCTGCGCTTCCACCACCGTTCCCGGCAGTCCTTCATACCTGGAAGGGAAAAGGAAAAAATCAAAGGCTTGATAATACTCCTCCACATTTTTCCGGTTCCCCATAAAAAAAACATCCCCTGAAATCCCCATTGCCTTTGCCTGGCCCTTTACTTTTTCCATCCCGTCCCCTTCACCGAGAAGCACCAGCGCACAACGTTTTCCTGCGGATCCCAGGCTGCGGTGCAGACAGGCAAATATCTCCAACAGGAATTCATGATTTTTCGCATAGTGAAACCGCCCCACATGCCCCACCACAGCACAGTCCTCTATATTCATCTCCATACGGAGCCTGGCCCTTACCGCCTCATTATACCGGAACTTTTCCGCATCAACCGCATTGGGGAACAGGTACGCTTTCGGCGAATTTATCCAACCGGCACCAAATACAGATTTCCCTGCCTCCCTGGAACAGGCAAAGCAGTAATCAGCCTTTTTTTGCAACGGAAGCCGAAGCAGCCTGGTCGCCAGCCCTTTCATCCCCTTATCAACCCCCGCGCTTCTGGCATGGGCGCAAACCACCGGCACTCCTGCCCTCTTTGCCTCCGGAAGATAAACGGAAGCAGTACTTGTCATATGCCCCTGCACTACGGCAAAGTCATGATACACCCTGAAAAAATCCCTCACTGCTTTTTTATACTGTAAATAATTATATCCGATAAACCTGGGAAGAATATATACCTTCCCCCCCAAAGCCTCCACTTCCTCATCATAAAACTCCGGAACCCGCATCATGCCGTCCCCTTTTTCCGCCCCGCCCGGCATTCTCTGATGTACAAGAAAATCAAACTGAACCTTTTCCCTGTCTATGCAGCGGTACAAATCCATAATACGGCTCTCCGCCCCTCCCAGGCTCAAGCCTCCCAGCACATGCAGCACCCGTACAGGTTTCTCCATTTCCGTCATATTTCCTATCCTTTATCCGATATCCCGCCTTTTATAATTTCACCAGTATACGCTTCACCCTTGCAAACAGATACTCCACGCCCCGGCCAAACAATGACCTTCCTGCCGGCGGCTCTTGTAAATATTCCCCGTAAGATATGGTCTTTTGTTCCCGAAATATCCTGCGGTACTTTTCCATATCTTTCTCATTTATGGTATTCGTATGCACCACCATCGTCGTAAACCCATGCTTCTTTTTCAGGCTGCTTCCCAACCGGAAGGAAATCGGGTAGAAAACCATCCCGTCCCAAAGATAAGGACGGTTTCCAAACCCATCCGTAATCTTCCGGAACCCCGCCTGCTTCAACGCTTTTAGCGTATTCCTGTCATAAGAATGGGCCGGTGCCATAAAAATATCCGTATAGATGCCATGGGATTCCAGAATCTTCTTTCCCTTTTCCAGCATATCCCTCTGCCGCCCACAGGATACACCCGCAAACTCAGAAAAATCATTTAAAGGAAACATGCCGCCCTTCTTCTCCGTATATACATGCCGGAAACCATGCAGGGCAACCACCCACCCGTTATCCTGGAGTCCCTTCACATATTGCCAGAATTCTTCCTTCTCCATAACCCTGTTCAAATTCTCATCCCGGTTATCCGGCACCACGCCAATCAACGGCTTTATCCCATATTCCTCCAGAAGCCCCCGAAACATTTCAAACTTCTCCCAATCCATCGCCGGGGTTATATCATCCAAACGAACTGCTATCTTCATATTTCCATCCTGCTCCGCCGGTTCCTATCCTTCCCAGCCAGTTCCCATCCTTCCTTTCCAGCCTAAGCGCTTCATTTAATTGCATAGGATATGTTTCTACTTTAGCCAAAAAAACTTATTACGTCAAGTTATAGCTGCTACTTTTCTAAATAGATTTACAGTAATTTATCCTTATTTGAAAGCATAGTTATGCGCTTGTAAAATTACATAATCATTATGCGATATATACTATAAGTGCTGTATATTCTTGCAGTATCACCTATGATAGCGTTGCTCACATGCACGGAAAACATTAAGTCATTTTCATATAATGCCGTTATTCCAGGATCACCCCCGCACACGCGGGGAAAACGCCGTCTGTATCTGTCTCCGCACCGTACACGGAGGATCACCCCCGCACACGCGGGGAAAACTGCTCTTTTTGCTGCCTCTGTTAGTGCCATATAGGATCACCCCCGCCCACGCGGGGAAAACGCTAACTCCGTATGAAAATAATATCACACTAAGGGATCACCCCCGCCCACGCGGGGAAAACTATCATATTCGGTTTTTGACAGGCGTTCTTTGAGGATCACCCCCGCCCACGCGGGGAAAACGTGCTGAGGCGGTGGAGGGATATTTCCCGGCAGGGATCACCCCCGCCCACGCGGGGAAAACTACTTGGTCTTATGGAGGGTATTTCTGCTGCTAGGATCACCCCCGCCCACGCGG